>CAYOTX010000055.1:0-1276 GCA_964407015.1 uncultured Candidatus Saccharibacteria bacterium | reverse complement strand
CTCTCATCCCATCGCTTTAATTTTAAGTTAAATCTTGATAAAAATCCTTTTATAGTTTTATAACATTTTTTCACATGCTTTGGAGCAAGATCTTCAAATATTCTTTCTATGATATTGCTTGTACTTTCGATTTTTGCATTTTCAAGGAAATATGTTAAGTTTTTAAAATACGGTGCTAATTTTTCATTAATTATGTATTGAATCACTTCGGGAAAGTCATTTATTTTCTTTTTCAAGTTTTCTACGATTTTTGCTACTTCTGTTTGAGTTTCTACTTCATATATTTCATATAATTCTGGTAAAAACTTTTTATATTCTTTTATTTTTTCTTCAGGTAGATTGTTATCTTTAACATATTTTCTGATAATTCTATTGTTATTTTGTTTAAAATGGAATTTACAAAATTGATGTTTAAATCCTAAAGCATTGATGGGAGACATATATTCGGGTTTTAAGTCTGTTGTAATGGCTATTCGATCTTGATTTGATGTAGCATCTTTGAGAAATTTTAGTACTTCTTCTTCTGTTTCATGTTCAACAACTTTATAAGCTACAATAGTATCATGACACACATCAACTAATGCTAATAAAAACACATAATTGTCACTGATTTCTTTTATTTTTATCCATAAAGCATCAAATGCATAATATCCTGAATATTCTTTAATATTTGGATTAAAATGAATGTGATAATCTACTATAATGTCTTGAATTTCTTGATGGGATATCTTAATTTCATGTACTTTTTCAAAATATTCTTGGATTTTTCTGACACTTGTGAAGTCAATTGAGTAATAATGTTTCTACAATGTCTAATACTTCATTTGATACTGTAAAATTAGGTCTTACAATAGAAGAAATATCTGCTGAAAAATCGTTTCCACAATGTTTACATTTGTATAGTTTAATTTTACAATCAACAAGACCATAATCCATTAATAATATTCATCTAGAGTAATATCCTTTTTCATTTATATCTTTAGAATAACATTCAGGACAATAAACATGTTTCTGTTTTAAATGATACGTATCATTAAGTTTAAAGACCGTTAAATTGGAATTTAATTTTTCAATTTTATCTTCTATATATTCTTTTCGGCTACATTGTTTAGGTAGTTTATCAAAATAATCGTCAAGTTTATATTGTTTGTCGTCATAACTATTAATAGGAGAGGTATTTTTGGATTTCATAATATAATATCTCTCTTTTTTACTATATAAACCTTATTATCCATTATTTTTTGAAGCACGCCCCAGAGGGGCGATAAAAAACAAA
>CAYOTX010000054.1:0-1330 GCA_964407015.1 uncultured Candidatus Saccharibacteria bacterium | reverse complement strand
AGCGCGTCTTTGACGTAGACGAGGTCACAGGTTCGACTCCTGTATCGCCCACCATTGACAAAAATAGATAAAGTATGATATAACAAAAAAATATAAGGCTCTACAGCCTATTTTTTATTCCTATATGATATAATTAAAGTACTATGAAAAAATTAAATACTTCCCCAATTTCTGGCATGCAAGAGCTTTTGCCCGAAAAGCAGGCCATTTTTAACAACCTTAAAAATAAAATTGCCGAAGTATATCATCGCCACGGGTATTTAGATATTGAGACTCCATCTATCGAGCGTAGCGAAATATTACTAGCTAAAGCTGGTGGCGACACCGAAAAGCAAATTTATAAAGTAATCAAGACCGCCGAGTCTGCCGACAGCGCCGACCAAGCCCTGCGTTTTGATCACACTGTACCACTCGCTCGCTATGTCGTAGAACACGAAAACAATTTAGCTTTCCCTTTTAAGGTTTCACAGATCGGCCCTAATTTTCGCGGCGAACGTGCTCAAAAAGGCCGCTTCCGCGAGTTTTACCAATGCGATATAGATGTCATCGGTCGCAGCAATATCTCCATTTCCTACGATGCTGATGTTATCTCCACTTTAATCCAAACCTTTAAAAGTTTTGGTCTTAAAACTCCAGTTCTTGCTCGCATCAATAACCGCAAGATTCTCACTGGTTTATTAGAAGCCCTAGACCTCACCACATATTCTGTCGATATTTACAGCATCATCGATCACTCCGAAAAGGTTCCGGTCGAAAAAACTACCGAAAATCTCGCCGAAATTGGTCTTTCCGAGGAAAACATCAAAAAAATTCTCGCTTTCATCAATCTCCACGGCGAACGTTCTTTCGTTGTCAAAAATCTTGGCAATCTCGGTATTGATAATTCTACCTTTACCGAAGGCGTCTCCGAATTAGACCAAGTCCTCTATCTTCTAGAAACTATGGGGCTCAAAGATCAAATCATTGCCGATATGAAAATCGTCCGTGGGCTAGATTACTACACTGGCACCGTTTTCGAATTTATCTTGCCAGAACACAAATCCATTGGCTCCGTCTGTGGTGGTGGCCGTTACGAAAACCTCACTGGCTATTTCACCGACCAAAAATTCCCCGGCGTCGGCGGTTCCATCGGACTTACTCGCTTATTCTACGTCTTAAACGAAGAACAACTCCTACCAGAACAGTCCGCTAATCCTATAGATTACGCCATCATCCCCATTTCAGAAAACGAATTAGATTTTTCTTTCCAAATAGCCGATAAACTTCGCGATAAAGGCAACTCCGTCACCGTAGTTCTCACCGATAAAAAGCTCGGTGATAAACTCACCTA
>CAYOTX010000053.1:0-1448 GCA_964407015.1 uncultured Candidatus Saccharibacteria bacterium | reverse complement strand
TGGTAGGATTTCCAAGCACAGAATAAATCGGGTTTTTGTCAAACCCGAAACCGCCGGCGAAAATGTGATAAAATGGAAGCATGACAGGAAGAACCCGCAACTACCTCGCCGACCTCGCAAACAAAAAAGGCGTCTCGCTCCCCGGAATGCAGGATGCGAGCCAAGCTGAAGCCTCCGCCAAGATTGACGAGCTTAAAAAACTCCCGGACAAAGAGTTTGCGGAGCTGACCGAAGCCGACGCTGCGGAAGCCGCCTCGGCGATTAAAAAAATAAATCAGGAGATGCAAAAATGGACTTTCGGGGAGTAGTCGAAGAAGTCTCGCAATCGGTCAGCAATAGCATTGCTGCCGTGCTTTCAAAAGACATTTCGCCAGCAGACAAGCGGGGGCTGATTTCTTTAATCTTTCAAGGCACCGCCGACAGCTTCACGGAAAAAATGTACAACGACGTGAGCCGGGTCTTTGACTCCACCGCCATCAAGAGTGTCATCGATACCAACTATGGCCAGCAGATCGAGCGTCTCGCCGAAAAAATCGTGCGAGATAACGCCTTCGCCTTAAAAGACGATGCCATCGTCAAAGAATACTACGACACGCTGCTCGGACGAATCGAACACACGGCCTTCAAGAACGCCAAATCCCTCGACAAACACCCGACCTTGACCCGGATGATGACCGGCTTCGAAACTTGCGAATGGTGCCAAGCCAGAGCCGGAACGCACACCGACCCTGACGGCGAGCTTTTCGCCCGCCACGATAACTGCGACTGCATCTTCAAGGTCAGCGGATACAATACCCGAAACGGCGTGCTTAAAAATTACAAAAAGAAAGGATAAACGATGAAAACAGCCGACATCACCTTTAAGAACCGCCCGAACGATGACGGAACCCTGACCACCCTCACGGTCAAGGGCTGCCTCGTCGCCCAGAGCGGAAGCCCGTCGGCAAGCCGCCCCGAAATCATCATCCACCTGCCCAAAACCTTCACGGACACCGTCAAGGGGGCGTGGGTCGATTGGGATGGCGGACACTACCACGTCACAGGCTTGACCGTCCGTGGGGTCGAGAAAGACGTCCCGACGGCTTGGAACCGCTACGTCATCGCCGAACGGATTTATTAAAAGAAAGGAAAAACACCATGCTCATCAAGAACATTCACACCGGAGCCATCCACGAAGTCGCCCCCGGCACGCTCTACCCTAAAACCACCTTTATCGAAGTCACAAAAGAACAGCTCGAAGCGGAGAAAGCTCCGGCAAAAACGGACCCCGCTCCAGAAACGCCAAAAAACCACACCTGCGCCGGCTCCAAAAGCTCCGGCGAAGAAGCCAGCCAAGAAGCCCGCTAAAAAGGCGGCGAAGAAAAAGACAAACAAAAAATAATGTGCTACAATAAAAGCAAGAAAACCACGCCACGCTTGCGGTCAAAGGCGGCTTAAAAGAAAGGAAC
>CAYOTX010000052.1:0-1680 GCA_964407015.1 uncultured Candidatus Saccharibacteria bacterium | reverse complement strand
AGTTAGTGCTTAGCGTAGCCATTGATAAAGCTCTTCGCATCCATCGGTTTTTTGCCGTCTGGTTGTAAGCTGTCTATGCTTAAAATTTGGCCGTCAGCGCATTCTAACGGCAAAACCGTCTTCTCGCCCTTCTTTATCCTATGCGCTGCTAAAATCGCGCAATTTTTGCCGTAGAACGCATATTTTGCCTTGGGAAAGCCCTGGAACGCCACAATTTTCCTAAAAATCTCCTCCGCACTCTCTGTTTCGGGTTGCAAAATACCCATAGCTTTCGTCAGTTTCCCACAAAAAGTCGCCTTTTTCTCATCTTGAGCCACAGGGGTAGGCAAGTTATCAATATTCTCACATATCCACTCCGCCCCAGCCCTAGCCAGCTCCCTATAGATCACCGCTTTATCTAGGGGCAAATCTTTCAAAGTGGTCTGATAATATACCGGTCCGGCATCCATCGCCTTTGCTAGCTTCATAATAGATACGGAAAAGTCATTATCCCCCGCCAGTATCGCACTCTCTATCGGTGAAGCACCCCTGTATAAAGGTAGCAGGGAAGGGTGAATATTTAAAATCCCCTTTGGTTCAAATAACTCTAATACCTCAGATTTGATTAACACTCCAAACGAAGCCAACACCCCGTGTGCCTCTGGCACTTCGCGCTTTATCTCGCAAGCCTTAACTAAATCTTCCTTCGTACGTGCGTGAAATACTACCTCAAAACGCTTTTCTAGCACCTCTAGCGCCGCCTCTGCCAGCGGCCCATTGCCAAAAAAGATTATCTTATTCATCTGGGAATAGCTCTTTATTGTTGGCGATTTTTTCGTCATAATCTATCGGCTGTAAATCACCCTTATCGTCCATCTCGTAAAACGCATCTTTCACTCCCCTGATGTGATCTATAAACAGTACGCCATCTAGGTGGTCTATCTCGTGAAGAAGCGTCCGCGCCAGCTCATCAGTAGCCTTAATGCGCACCTCTGTGCCGTCTTCCAACTTCGCTTTCACGCGCACTTTGCTTGCCCGTGGTACTTTACCATAGATAAACGGTACAGATAGGCACCCTTCAAAATCAGTCTTTACCTTACCATCCGCCTTAATCACTTCTGGATTAATCAATGCCGTAAAAGTGGCGTTCTTTTTATCTGCCATATCGTCACGCACTATGATAATGCGTTTGTTTACGCCCATCTGTGGCGCAGCCATCGCTGCAGATAGCTCATATGGGTGTTCTTTTTCCCAATCTAGGGAAAGTTTTCGCATATTCTCGATAATATCCAAAATTTCATCGTTAATTTCGTGCACTTTTTCCGATTTTTCACGGAGTCTCGAGTCTGGCGTGGTAATTATTTTCATAAGCCTATTATATCACAGAATGAATAATCCGTAAAATAACAGGGAAGAAAAAAGCCCTTGAAATCCACTTTTTGCTCGTGGTATAATGAAGATGCTATAACTTAATCATTAATAAAAATCGTGCCTATTTTATAGGCGAATATATGTACTTATAAACGGCACCGCAGGGTTACCGTCGAGTACATGTGTTCGCACGATTGCTTTGATTAGGTTATAGCACCCCTTGCGGTGCCATTTTTGTAATATACCCCGTTTACAAATGGCACCACATAGGGGAGTAGTAGTAATCATATATAAGTGAGGTTAAAAGATGGGCCACAAAGTAAAACAATC
>CAYOTX010000051.1:0-1801 GCA_964407015.1 uncultured Candidatus Saccharibacteria bacterium | reverse complement strand
GATTGGTGCGGGCCATGCCAGATGATGAAGCCTATAATGGATGAATTTGAGAAAACGCATCCGGATATAAAAGTAAAACAAATCAATATAGATGTAGAAGAAGAATTGGCGGAAAAATACAATGTATCTAGTATACCATGCTTAGTATTACTAAAAGACGGAGAAGAGGTAGCGCGAAATGTGGGTGTGGTGTCGCCGAAGAAACTAGAAAAAATGATAGGAGCGGCGTAAATGTACGACGTTGTGATAGTGGGGGCAGGAATTGCTGGTCTCACGGCAGCGATATATGCGACGCGAGCGGGAAAATCTGTGTTGGTATTAGAGGGGAAAACTTATGGTGGGCAGATAATCAATACTTTGCAAATAGAAAACTGGCCGGGTGATTATGGCGTAAGTGGTGTGGATTTGATGCAAAAAATTTATAAGCAGGCTACGGAGCTAGGGGCGGAAGTAGAATTTGAAGAAGTAGAGGTGGTAGAAAAAGTTGGTGAAGACTTTGTGATAAAAACTGAAGATGGCGAATATAAGGCTGGCGCAGTGATACTGGCCGTAGGTGCAGAAGATAAGAAACTAGAAATAGAGCGTGAGACGGAACTAACTGGTAGGGGCGTAAGTTATTGTGCGACTTGTGACGGCGCGTTTTATAAAGGTAAAAATGTAGCCGTGATAGGTGGTGGGAATACAGCATTGTATGATGCGGTGTATTTGGCGGATATTGCAGATAAGGTGTATGTGGTGCACAGACGTGATGAGTTTAGGGGTGATGCAGTGCTAGTGGAGAAATTGAAACGTAAAGAAAATGTGGAATTTGTGCTAGGCTACGTGCCGGAGCAAATTTTGGGTGATGGTAAAGTTGCGGGGGTGAAATTGGTACCTAGTGGTAAAGTAGATAGTGCGACTAGCGAAAGAACTTTGGATGTGGATGGGATTTTTGTGGCAATTGGTAAAAAACCAGCTACAGAGAAATATGCAGAGTTGGTGAAATTGGATGAAAACGGATATATAGTAGCTAGCGAAGATTGTAGGACGTCTTGTGATGGTGTATATGTGGCGGGCGATTGCCGAACGAAAGACATACGGCAACTGGTAACGGCGGCAGCGGATGGAGCGGTGGCGGCCGATGCGGCGGTAAATTATTTGAGCAAGTAGGATGGCAGATAAAGAAACGGAAGCTGAGTGGGAAAAGTCTAAGCGTATTGAGGCTGAAAAAATGAAGGCCGCGCGTAGCCTCGCATACCATGAAGAAGATAAAACCAACCAAGCTTTTCTTGATCCGGCTAAGGTCCGTGGCTTTTCGCGTGATCCGAATGTCGTTGCAAGGAGTGCCGAAAGGCTGGCAAATATTAGCATTGTGTTTACTTTGCTGGGCATTCTTTTTGGGATTTTTCTGCAACTGGTGTCGATCGAAATAGAAACGTTTAGACTTGGTCTTGCTGGCAGCGGCATCGCGATGGTGTTCGGGGCTATTAATAGTGTAGGCATTGGTGTAGGTGCATTGACTGGCGCGATAGCACTTGTTTGTGGTGTTGTAATGCTAAAACGTACAGCTCGCAAGCTAAAGCCGGCGATTATCACTGCTGTAATTTCACTTACATTGATCATAATATATTATATTGTGCAGTATTTGATTATACGATAAGGCTATCTTATGGTATAATATATTTTAAGCCCGAGTGGCGGAATTGGTATACGCGTTCGACTTAAAATCGAATGGTGAAAACCATATGGGTTCAAGTCCCATCTCGGGCACCAAAACTGCACAATTTTCTGTTAGTTCGCCCGTAGGGCGATTTTTTATTGC
>CAYOTX010000050.1:0-2066 GCA_964407015.1 uncultured Candidatus Saccharibacteria bacterium | reverse complement strand
ATCCCCCAGCCCATCTGGGATAAGTGCTACACCGAAACCCCCGACTACGACGAAGAATACAAGCCCGTTTATGCCGTGAAGTTCTCCCCCGACCGCACCACCTACAGCCTAGCAGGTGCGCTGCCTTTGAAAAACGGCAAAATCCACGTCGAGATTATCAAGCATCGCCCGATGAACGAGGGAACCTCAAGGCTGGTCAAGTGGCTCATCGAACCACCGAAAGGCTCGAACTCCCCTCGCTGGGTCGGAGCGCAAAAGATTATTCTCGATGGCGTCACCGGAGCGGCGGTACTCTTTGAAGAACTCGTGCGGAGCGGAGTGCCGAAGAAGAAGCTCATCCAGCCGAACATGAAAGAAATCATCGCCGCCCACGAATTCATCTGGGAAGCCATCAAAACGCAGCAATTCAGCCACTACCGCCAGCCAATCCTCGATCAGACCGTCAGGATCACGAAGCAACGCCAGATGGGGCGCTACGGGGGCTTCGGCTGGGAATCGATGACCCGAGAACTCTCGACCTCCGCACTCGACGCCGCCACCTTCGCCTACTGGGGTATGAAAGTCTTTGGCAAGAAAGGCTCCGCCGTGGCCGCTGAAGAAAACCGACAAAAATGGCAGGACGTCCTCTCGAATTTGTGATAAAATGAAACCACGGGAAATGCAGACTGACGAACGTCAAGCCGATAGCCCGAACCAACCAAGGGGTAACCTCAAGCGGAAATGCAGACTAGCCAACCGGCAAAGCCGATAGCCGCCCACCAATTCGCAAGAACGCAGCCCAAAACCTGCGGATTTGTGCTATCATAAGAATATGAAGCCATTATTTGAACAGCCAAAAGTCAGCATTTTAATCCCGGCTTACAACGCCGAAGAAACCATCAAAAAAAACGCTCGCCTCCATTCCCGACCGCTCCGACATCGAAGTCCTCATCTACGACGACGGCTCGACCGACGACACAGAGGACATCGCCTACGAGGGCTTGGCGAGCTGTCACTTAAACGGCACCGTCTTCGGCGACTGCACCAACTACGGCGTCGCCCACGCCGTGAACCAGCTCCTCGACGCTGCGACAGGCGAATGGGTCGTCCTGCTAGGAAGCGATGACTGGCTCATTACGGATGCCTTCAGCACGGTCGTGGATATGCTAAAGCCCACCCTCGACCTCGTCTATTTCAACCTCGAAACCAACGACGGAACCATCATGCGATTGACCGACGAAACAAAAGCCGGCCTTTGCGGAAGCGTGAAGTTTATGCGGCGAAAGTTCGTCGGCGACCTGCGCTGCGATGAATCGAAGAAAGCAGGCGAAGATTTCTACTTCAACCTCGGCCTGCTGCGCAAGCGTCCTCGGGAAGCCTTTACTAACATTGTTGCCAAAAGATATAATTATCCTCGAGAGGGGAGCCTCTCTGACCGTCAACGCCGTGGCGAATTCGGAAGCGATGAGGTATAATCAAAAAGGCGGAGGTTTGACCCCACAGCTTGTAAAACTCAGCACCTACGCCCGGCGACCTTTGACCCGCCGTCTTATGCCCGCCCACGCCGGCTAAAAGGGCGGGCTTTTTGGTTTCGGCAAGTCCCGAAGCCAATATCTGTGGGTCTTTCCAAAAAGGAAGCTACCACCCACGAGATACGGGGGCTGGGTTCTCGACTTTCTTCAAATCAATGTCCCCCGCCATCTTCGCCCCCTTGCGGCGATTACACTCACGATGAACTAACTGAAGATTGTCGAGCTCGAACGGAGAGCCGCCACGAGCCACAGGAATAATCTCGTCGAGCTCGGGGGCCAACGGATGATAAGCCGGGAGTGTTTTGTCTACCGGGCGGCCACAGATGCCGCAGACATCGGACTGAGCGAACACCTTGGCCCGGAGCGCAGCTCGAAGCTCAGGGTTCGCCTTTCGAGGGTCTCTGATGCGTTTTCTCGTCCGGGTATTTGCCATGATAAAACTATTTTAACACATAAAACGCAAACTTCTGCGGCGGAACCGCCGAAAAAATGTTGTAAAAAAAACAAAATAACCGAGGGGGGGGGAGAGGGTTATAGGGGTCGCCCAGCCTGCCA
>CAYOTX010000049.1:0-2264 GCA_964407015.1 uncultured Candidatus Saccharibacteria bacterium | reverse complement strand
TGATCGACGACGACTTCGTCAGCCACCTGGAGTTCACCGACCACGACAGCAAGGTCAGCTTCAAGCGCGTGGACGCGGACACCGAGAGCCTCACCGAAAACGGCGAGACCGACGAGACCGCGCGGCTCAAGCGGGAGGGGCTGTTCCGCAAGGCCATGGGCGACGACACCGTGGACGTGCAGCTCAAGCCCTTCAAGGACGAGGGCATGATCGCCATGATCACCGTGGACGAGCAGAACCGCCGCTTTACGGAGATGTCCAGCCGCTGGGGCCGCGGCAGCATGAGCCTGCCCGAGAAGCGCACGCTGGTGCTCAATGAGAAGCACCCGCTGGTGAAGTGGCTGTCCGCCGCCGAGGAGAGCGACGACACCGAGGCCATCTGCGCCCAGGTGGCCGACCTCGCCGAGATGGCCCGCCAGCCGCTGGTCGCCGACCGCATGGTCGAGTTCCTGCGCCGCTCCAACGCGCTGCTGACACAGTTGGTACAAAAATAGGAATTAGGAATGAGGAATTAGGAATTACAGAGTGCCGGAAGCATGGCGCAGGGGCGGCATCGACGCCCCTGCGCCATGTGTACACCTTATGAGTATTGCGCGGCAGCTGTCCAGTTTCAGCACATCGGTAATGGAAAGTTTCAGGACATCGGTAAGGGTTTGTGTCAGCACATAGGTAAGGCTTCACGGTATAATCGGCACAAGGGGGTGCCGGATATGCCGTGGAAGGAGACCGATGCGATGAAGGAGAAGCGCTCGTTCATCGAAGCAATGCTAACACAAAACCGACCATTCCGTGAGCTGTGCCGGGAGTACGGTATCAGCGAGAAGACGGGGTACAAGTGGCGCAACCGATTCTATGCACAAGGCTATGCGGGCCTTGAGGAAGAATCCCGAGCGCCGCGAGAGCACCCCAACACCATCGACGGAGACGCAGCGGCGGAGCTGATCCGGCTGCGACTCGCCCACCCCAGCTGGGGTGGAAAGAAGTTGGCGGAGCTGTACCGACGCGCGCATCCCAATCTGCCGCAGCCATCGCTGTCAAGCGTCAACCGCATCATCGGGAAGGCGGGACTGTTGAAGAAGAAGCGCGTCCACAGGGTGAACATCACCTCGAACTGCCCTCGCCTGAATCGCATGATGGAAGCCCGCGAACCCAACGACGTCTGGTGCATCGACTTCAAGGGCTGGTGGCGCTCGGACGGCGAGATCTGCGAGCCCTTCACCGTTCGGGACAAGTTCTCCCGGAAGGTGCTTTGCGTCCGGCTCATGTCCAGCAAGACCGCCGAAGCGGTTCGCTCCGTCATGACCGAATTGTTCCGCAAATACGGCCTTCCAAAGGCGATCCACAGCGACAATGGCGCGCCCTTTGCCGCCACCAACGGCATCCTGGGGCTCACGACGCTGTCCGCCTGGTGGATCACCCTGGGCATTCTGCCCGAGCGTTCCCTGCCGGGCTGCCCTGGCCAGAACGGCTCCCTCGAGCGCATGCACGGCGACATCGCCCGCGAGATCGAGGGCAAAATCTCCGGCGGAGCCGCCGGCAACCAAATCGCCCTCGACGCCTGGGTCGAGGAATACAACAGCATCCGTCCCAACGAAGCCCTCGGCATGAAGACCCCGGATGAGGTCTACCGACCCTCCGATCGGAAGTATACCGGTGATTTCGACATCCTCGAATATCCTCCCGGATACCTCCCGCGTAAGGTCTTCAAGTCCGGAGAGATTGCCTTGAACGGCGTTCGTGTCACGATTGGCTCTGCGCTCAGAGGATGGCACGTTGGACTGCGCCCTCAGAAACAACCGGGCATGTATGACGTCTTCCTTGCGGAGTTTCTGCTTGGCACTCTCGACATGACCTCCTGTTGCTTCACGCCGCTGACTGAGGTAGAATAGGACTCAGAACCAGAAAAAACTGTTCAGGCACTCTGGTTCCCGGCATCCCGGAATCAAGGCCGATTCCTTCCGTGGTGGGGGGATGGGCGTCGCGCCGCCAGGGCCCAAAGCCCTTCGTCGCTACGCTCCTCAGGGCTTTGGGCCCTGGCGCTTCCCCCGCCTCCATGCCTTCCCCCTACCTACCACTGACTTACCGATGTCCTGACACAAAACACTTACCGATGTGCTGACACAACACCACCAAAACTGCACTCTGCACTCTCCACTCTGCACTCTCATACCAAACCGCTACATTATAGATAAAACTTATAGGTCGATATCTACATATATTATTGGACAAACGCCCCAAACAGTGGTATGATAGAACCTGTCGAT
>CAYOTX010000048.1:0-2273 GCA_964407015.1 uncultured Candidatus Saccharibacteria bacterium | reverse complement strand
CTGGCAACCTCGAAGTTAACAGCTTCTTGCTCCACCATTGAGCTACAGGGGAATATCCCCATTATAGCATATTTTTACAAAATGTGGTAAAATTAAGAGAGTTATTTATTTTTTGCGTACCGATAAAACAGAAAGGAGAGTTATGGAAGAAAAAACGATTCAAATTGCTGGTTCTATTACTGTAGATGAGCTAAGTAAAGCTCTTGGCCTTTCTGTGACCGAATTAATCGGCACGCTATTTAAAAACGGCATTGTAGCCACTATCAATCAACGCCTAGATTACGAGACCGCTTCTATTATCATAGATGAGTTGGGTCTCAAAAATGTTAGACTAGAGCGTAAGAATACTTCTACTCAAACTTCCGACTTTCATAGGGAATTATCAGATAAAGCCGTTACCCGCCCCCCAGTAGTAGCAGTGATGGGCCATGTAGACCATGGCAAAACTACCCTCTTAGATACATTGCTCCACAAGAAAACCGTAGATGATGAGGCTGGCGGCATCACCCAGCATATTTCCGCTTACCAATTAAAACATGACGACAGGCTAATCACTTTCCTAGACACCCCTGGCCACGAGGCTTTTGCCGCTATTCGTCAGCACGGCGCCATGCTTACTGATATCGTAGTAATAGTAGTGGCTGCAGACGACGGCGTCAAGCCGCAAACTATAGAGGCGATCAACTTTGCCAAATCTGCCAACGCCAAGATTATCGTAGCTATCAACAAAATAGATCGCGAAGGTGCCGACATCCAGCGCGCCATGGCCGATCTCAGCCAGCATGGCCTCCAGCCCGAGGAATGGGGTGGTGATATCGTAATGGTGCCAATTTCCGCTAAGCAAAACCAAAATCTAGAAAAACTCTTAGATATGATTCTCCTCACTGCCGACATTGAGGAGCTAAAGGCCGACATCGACATTCCAGCCGAAGGTTTAGTCATAGAATCCCACATGGAAACTGGCAAAGGCTCGGTGGTGAACCTCCTTGTCACCGGTGGGGAATTAAAAACCGGCGAATTTATCGTGGCCGGCTCTACCTATGGCAAAGTCCGCACTATGCTAGATTGGAAGGGCAAGCCCAAGGGTAAAGCCACCCCGTCTACCCCTGTTACTATTACTGGTTTCAAAGAGTTGCCAAACTTTGGCGATCGCTTCATCGAGGTTAAAGACGAAAAAACTGCCCGCAAAATGGCCCTTCTCAATGCTCAAGAACAAGCCAACGAATCTGCCAGCGCCAATGTTACCAGCTCAGACCTCCTTCGCATGATGAATGTGGCCGACAATTCCAAAACTTTCAATGTGATTATCAAGGGCGACGTACTTGGCTCTGTTACCTCTGTAGTTGACAGTCTTAAATTAATAGACACCAAGGGTGAAATCACGCTTAATATCGTTTCCACTGGTGTAGGCGATATTAACGAAAACGATGTCTATATGGCCGCCGGTGACAATACCGTGGTTTATGGTTTCAATGTATCTGTACCAATTAATATTTCCAAAATGGCCGCTCGCGACGGCGTACCAATTCGCACTTACCGTGTAATTTACGAACTCCTAGACGATGCCAAGCACGAGATGGAGAATCTCTTAGACGCCGAAATTATCGAAGAGGACAAGGGTGAAATGAAAGTTCTCGGCGTATTCCGCACTGAGAAGACTAGTATCATTGCTGGCGGGGAAGTACTAAAAGGCGATGCCAAGCCTAGTTTTCTCGCTCGCGTAGTCCGTAACAAAGAATTCCTTGGTGAGGCCGAAGTTACTTCCGTACAAAAAGAAAAAATCGACGTGAAGGAGCTTATCGCAGGCGAAACCGGCGGCCTTGCCCTTAAGACTGCCTCCAAGATTGATCTCCAGATCGGTGATCGTCTCAAATTCTTCACCCGCGAATCCAAAAAACGCACTTTATAGCATAAACGCAATGTGTTATACTTAAAATATGGAATTTGATGAAAAATTTTTGCAAGAAATGGGCCTCTCGGCTATGCCAGAGGACGAAAAGCAGCGCTTTTTAGATTATATCCAAGAAGAGCTAGAGGTTCGCATTGGCGAGCGTATCGCTAGAGGTCTCACCGAAGTCCAGCTCAACCAATTTGATATGATCACCGATCCAGCCGAAGCCGCAAAATGGCTAGAAATCAATCGCCCAGATTACCGCGAAATTGTCGCCCGCACTATCAACGAAATGAAGGAGGAAATCCGCGCCAACCGCAATCGCCTAGTTAGTGCTTAGCGTAGCCATTGATAAAGCTCTTCGCATCCATCGGTTTTTTGC
>CAYOTX010000047.1:0-2365 GCA_964407015.1 uncultured Candidatus Saccharibacteria bacterium | reverse complement strand
TTCAGCCCCTCTATGGTTTGTGCGGTCCGGCTACGTCAACAACGGTAGTCTCTACAGTCCAGGCTCTGAAGCGTACTATTGGTCTAGTACGGTCCGCAATAGTAACGCCGCCTACTACCTGTACTTCACAGCTACTGGCGTTTACCCGGCCCTCAACTACGTCAGGAACCTCGGTTGGTCTGTGCGCTGCGTGGCGCGCTGGTATTAGTTTCCTCTTCCCGCCGTTCCCCGCAACTCTTTTTGTGGAGACAGGTGGGTAGGAAAAAATTGACAAAATGATTTTCGAGAAAAAATGAAAGCGATTGAGAAAAATAATACTGAAAAACAAAAGCGATTCGAAGAAATAGGTAGAATAGAGCGGAAAGAGTACGATAAATTAAAGCGTAGAGCAATAAAGTTTGAATCAAAGAATAATAGATATATTTTGGTAATACCATGCGATGGCGAGATGGGTTGGTGTGAAATGAGCGAGCACTCGGCGCTAATATATAAATATATGGTATGTTTGCCGTTAGGTGTGCCAGTGACAATGACGGATGACTACGATAGCTTTTATATCCAATACGATATAGGACGGATACGTACGCGAGGGTTTGATGTAGTAAGAAATAGACTGAAAAAAGTTGGGCTGTATAAAGATGAACAGCTAAAAGACAAGTGTATGATTTTTGAGCTGAAAAGTATTTTGACTGAAAAAGAGCTTGAAAAAATTAAAAATGAAGAGAGTGCTAGACAGCTAGCTGTAAATAGTATAGTAAAAGTAGATTTTATCGACCCGGCGTTGTACCAAAAATTGATAGAGGTGGCTACTAGATTGCACCGGGTGTGCTATAGGAGAATGGATAAGCTTTCTAGTGCGACCAACGGTGAGAGAATGGTAAGATTAATGGATGAAACAATACGGATATATTATAAAATGGCAGAGTGTGGAAAAAATCGGCCGGAAGATTTATTACCGTATTGGCGAGAAATGCGACAAATGTTGCATAAGCTGCTAATAGAATTGCAAATAGTGGCAGGGTTAAAACTTTGGAGTAGAGAAAATTGTGTAAAAATCGGCGAAAGTGTGCTTGATATAGAAAAAAGAGTGGATAGGCAAATCAAACGTGGAACCGATCGATCCAAAAAATAAAGTAGATGAAATCTATCGAGATGGACTAAGACAGTGGTTGCTAGAGGAACTAACAAAGGCGTTCCAGGAAGCCAGGAAAGGTAAAATTAAGACTTGTGATGAACATAGTTTTGAAGGGCATTGGATAGAGAACTTGGTGAATTTGAGGGATTCTATACTAGAATGTAGGTATGAACCTAGCGCTAGTGTAGCTTTTGTAATATTTGACCCAATGGTAAGGGAAATATTTGCGGCGCCGTTTCGAGATAGAGTAGTGCACCACTTTCTGTATAATATGCAGGCGGGGTGGTGGGATAGAAGGTTTATCTATGATTCGTACTCTTGCAGGGTTGGTAAAGGTACGCTTTTTGGTATGCGAAGAGCACAAAAATTTATGCAAAAGGTGACGGATAATTATACAAAAAAGGCTTATATTGTAAAATTGGATGTACGAGGATATTTTATGAGTTTGCCGAGAGAAAAATTATATAGACGGGTAGCTTGGGGATTAAGAGAACAATTTAAAGAAGTAATGAACGACAGAATGGGGTATCAAATGTATAAAATTTGTGATTTTTTATGGCGAAAAATATTATTTGATGACCCAGTAAGTAAAGCTTGGAAGCGTGGGCCAGTAGTAAATTGGAGCCCTGGGATATTGCCGCCAAAGAAAAGCCTTTTTGGACAACCGCCGGGGCAGGGTATAGTGATTGGTAATTTGACTTCTCAACTAGTGTCTAATATCTATCTAGACCAATTGGATAGATTTATTTTTTATGATTTAGGGTATAAAAATTATGGTAGATATGTGGACGACTTTTTTATTATGGTGCCAGAAGATGAGTATGAAAAGTTAAAAAATGATATACCAAAGATAGAGTATTTTCTAAAATTAGAATTAGGATTGACTTTACATAAGCATAAGAGATATTATCAAGAGGTGAAAAAAGGAATGAGCTTTTTGGGGGCGCGGGTATATCCGCATTGCTTGTATCCAAGTGATAGGTTGCAGAAAAAATTTCAGCTGGCTTCAATTGGATTAATGTATGGTTATAAAGATATAGAGAGTATAGTGTCGTATTTAGGAATTATGATGCACTTAAATGCTAACAAATTAAAAAAAGAAATATTTGATAAAAATGGCTGGGATTTTAATCCTTGATGGGGGAAAAGAGTTGCGGGGAACGGCGGGAAGAGGAAACTAATATCAGCGCGCCACGCAGCGCACAGACCTCCCGTTGTTCCTGTTGTTGT
>CAYOTX010000046.1:0-2535 GCA_964407015.1 uncultured Candidatus Saccharibacteria bacterium | reverse complement strand
ACGCCCTGCTCGATACGACCAGTAGCAACAGTACCACGGCCTTTGATCGAGAAGACATCCTCAATTGGCATCAAAAATGGTTTGTCGAGATCGTGCTCTGGTACATCAAAGTACTCATCCATAGCCTTGACGAGCTCCATTACGGCATCTTCGTCTTCTTTGCTACCTTCAAGAGCCTTTGTAGCGGAACCCTTAATGATAGGAGCGTTGTCACCATCGAAACCATACTTGTTCAAAAGATCACGCACATCCATTTCTACTAGTTCTACTAGTTCTGGATCAGCAAGGTCCATTTTGTTTAGGAATACAATGATCTTTGGTACGTTTACCTGGTGAGCGAGAAGTACGTGCTCACGAGTCTGTGGCAAAGGACCATCATTCGCAGCAACTACGAGGATAGCACCGTCTACCTGGGCAGCACCGGTAATCATGTTTTTGATGTAGTCTGCGTGGCCTGGCATGTCTACATGCGCGTAGTGGCGCTTCTCAGACTCATACTCCTGGTGGGAAGTAGCAATGGTGATACCACGAGCCTTTTCCTCAGGGGCATTATCAATTTGATCATAAGCGACTGCCTTGTTGACATCTGAAGGAAGACGCTTCGCGAGTACGTTAGTAATCGCAGCAGTTAAAGTGGTTTTACCATGGTCGACGTGACCCATGGTGCCGACATTGATGTGCGGCTTGGAACGGTCAAAATTTGCCATTCATTCTCCTTTTTTATTATATTACGGTTGGAGCGCTAATAAAAACCAGCTCCAAAACTCTACAATAATATTTTAGACTATTTTTCGCTACTTGTAAAGAGTTTTCTCGCAACATCTGACGCAAAATTGCTTTTTATGGCAAAAAATGTTAAAATATGTTTAACGGGGGAGGACATTAAATTTTTGGTTGGAAATTATAAAAAAGGAGTGATGTAATTTGAAATTCCGAGAACAATATGGCGATTTCAAGCATACCGCATCTGGCAAGGTACGCGAAATTTACACCGACAAAGACATTGGTTATGTAATGCTGGTGGCTACCGACCGCGTTTCGGCTTTTGACCAAAAGTTAAAGGTCGAAATCCCGGATAAAGGCAAGATTCTTACTGCCATTTCGGCTGAATTTGCTCATTTAGCCGACGATTCCTGGGGTCTTCCGGTCGCTTATCTTTACGCAGACATTCCGCATCCGAGAAACATTAACTATCTCGGTATCGACGCATTCGAGGGTGGCCCTTCCTTTCAGAACACACCAGAATTATCTGGGCGCTTTTCTATTATGAATGACCTTCAAATGTTCCCGGTGGAATGTATTGTACGCGGCTACCTATTTGGTAGCATTTGGAAACTTTACCAACAGGGTGAGCGTAAAATTTGTGGTGTAGACTTGCCGGACGGATTAGTTAAAGGCAGTAGGCTTAAGCAGCCAATCTTTACGCCTACCACCAAGGCCCCGGAGGGCCAGCACGACGAAAATATCACGCTTGAAGAAATGGCAAAGATTATCGAAGACGCTGACTTGGCCGCCAAAGGCGAAGGCGCCTCTGTCGCCATGGATATTCGCAACAGATGTATCGAACTCTATCAAAAAGCTAGTGATTATGTATACGAGCATAGTGATCTTATTATTGCTGATACCAAATTTGAGCTTGGACTTCAGTATATATTTGGCGAATATATTATCTGCTTTGGCGACGAAATCTTAACTCCCGACTCTTCGCGTTTTTGGGATGTAAAGACATATTTCCCTGGCGAAGAACCCAAGTCTTTCGATAAGCAAATTGTCAGAGATTATTTGGCGGAGGCCAAGGCTCGTGGTGAAGATATTACCAGTCTTCCCGATGCGATTATCGCAAAGACTCGCCAGAGATATATCGAGCTCTACAGCAGAATCACCGGCAAGGCTTGGCCTGAAGAATGATTGTACGATAAACTCCCCTTCCAACCAAAATCCCCCGATCGCTCGGGGGATTTTTGCGTCCCTACAAAATTATTTCGAATTTCTCTTTTCGATAATTTCATTAGCTACGTTTGGTGGTACTTCTTCGTAAGCGAAGAGCTCCATAGAGGAGGCTGCGCGACCTTGAGTCATACCGCGTAGATCCGAGGTATAGCCAAAGAGGTTTGCCAGCGGACAGAAAGCCTTAATTAGCTTGGCGCCACCGTTCAAATCTTCCATCTCATCGATCCGGCCGCGGCGCGAGTTGATATCACCAATTACGTCGCCCATGAATTCTTCTGGGGTAGTGATTTCTAGCTTCATCATTGGCTCTAGCAGCACTGGGTTAGCTTTTTTAATACCCTCGCGAGTCGCCAAGCTACCAGCCAAGGTGAAGGCAAGCTCCGAGGAGTCTACATCGTGGTAACTACCATCATAAAGCGTAGCCTTGACATCTACTACCGGGTAGCCGGCAATTACGCCACCAGCCAAGGTGTCTTCCACACCTTTTTGTACTGGTTTGCGGTATTCCTGAGGCACTACACCACCCTTAATTTGGTCGATAAACTCAAAGCCTTTCCCTGGTTCGTTTGGCTCAAACTTAATCCA
>CAYOTX010000045.1:0-2764 GCA_964407015.1 uncultured Candidatus Saccharibacteria bacterium | reverse complement strand
GATAGCCAAACTAGCAGACAGCCACTGCTGGATGACGCAAAATTTAGATTTAGATATAGACGATACCAGAACCTACACCCATTACGATACAGACTTAGGTTGGGCCACAGGTGACGAAACTGCCACCTGGAAACCAACCGAAGGCCACTCTACTATAAACTTTACCGGCACTACAGTGGATGGTTGGGTGAATAGTAATACGGAACCATATTCTGCTAATCCTGGCAATATTTATTATTATGCACCAAATCCTACTGCTAAAGATATAGTATACAATTCATTGCAGGAATGTATTAATGCTGGCTATAATGATTGTCTCCATTACCACATAGGAAATTATTATAATTGGTCTGCAGTTGTAGCAAATAACAATACTAGCACACTAACTAGTAACAATGCGCCTAATTCTGTATGCTCGAGCAATTGGAAATTGCCAATGGCTAAAACAGTAAATGATTTCGCTACGTTAGCAGAAACTTATGACCTTTACGGGCCTAATACGTCAAAACTAAGGATTAGTCCTATCTATTTTACGCGAGCCGGTTTATTTAATGGAGCGATCGCATATGCACCAGGATATAATTGGTACTGGCTTGGTACACCTTCTGGCGTTTCTAATGCCTATGCACCTATATTTTATGGGAATATTTTTAGTACGACTAATGCGGATCTCAAATCTTATGGTTTTCCAGTCCGCTGCCTCGCCCGGTGATAAAATCTAACCCTAAGCACCATCAATTTAACCATAAGCCACAGGTAGGGGGTTGAAATTATCTTCTCTCTGTGTTAATCTCCGCTATTATGAATAAATTTGGTAAAAAAGATTTTAGCGGGTGGATAGTATTAAAAGAAAAACTACACAAAACCAGACGGCGACCCCGCACGATTAGCGAGGGTGATATTTGGTGGTGCGCGGTAGGGAAAAACGTAGGCATAGAAATCAACGGCAAAGGTCATCTATTCGCTAGACCAGTACTAGTGTTAACAAAATTCGGCAAATACAGTTTTATGGGTATTCCTCTTACATCTCAGCCTCATACCGGCAGTTGGTATGTTCCATTCGAATTTAAAAACAAACAAGAAATCGCTGTTCTTGCTCAGGTAGAAACAATCAGTGTATCTAGGCTTTATAGAAAAATGGGCACTGTGCCAGAAAACGACCTCCAAGCCGTTCTTACTGCATTTATATCGCTAGTTAGTAGATAAAAAATAACCCCTAGTCTACCTAGGTAGCTAGGGTTGGGCGGGTATCCCCGAAAATCTACCCTAATTATATCAAAGCCACCCACCCAGGTCAACATTTAATTTAGCCTAATCATCTAGTATAAATATCCAAAAACCGCATTTTCCATACCCGCGAAACCACCCAGGCTTAAAATAACCAAAAACATTAAGTTAAAATTAACAGAGGTAAAACCCCTTATATCTAAAATTTCAAACCTAGGGGGTTGAATTTTTTACCGACATATGCCTATACTGCCCCAATTAAAATCAATAAAGGAGTTTTATGCCCAAAAAATTGCCACTACTAATACTAACTTTAACCATTAGCGCTCTTGTCACCACAGTGCCAACACCTTCTTTCGCTGAGGGGTCACCTACTGCTATGTGGTCTCTAGAAGAAATAGCCGCCCTCAAGGCTGAGATCGACGCAGAGGAAGAGCTAACCTGTGGCGATAGCCCCGAATGTAGAAAAGACTTGCGTATGGAGCGGCTAAATAGCGGCAACAGTATTTACCGGGCGGTAGAGAGGCTCAATACGTCCAACTTCCTTGTTTCCGCTATCAACCCCAGTGCAGAAACCATTAGCCTCTATTTTCAAGATGAAGACTATATGCTAAAAAGAATGGGTATTAATGAAAGGCGCAACCTTACAGAGTTGTATATGTATTGGCTTGAAGACGGCATGATCGGCCCTGCCAAAGACACCATTGTCATCTATAATTATTCCGAAGATGTCAAAAATGGTACTCATATAGATGGCCTGCATCCACTTATTTCTAAAAACGAAGAAAAAGACGGCGAAAACTGGCTGCCACCCAATACAGAGGTAGAGTATTCTGTGGCCAGCAGTGATTTAATTAACAACAGGGAAGGAATCCTTTACTTTACCGTAAATGCAAGTGGGCTAATTATTGGCTTAAAAGACTATTCCGCGTGCACTAATTCGCCAGATTACACCGAAGGTATGGAATGTCGCCTCATGTTTAATGAATCCGGTTATTACTCTTATGTCCCCATGCCTCCAAAGACTACAGCGGTGCCAAGTGAAGAACCCACGCCAGAGCCAGCCTCTAACCCAGATGAGCTTATCAGTGAAACCCCAGTTGAGCCTGGTAAGGGCAGTGCAGGAGAAGACTCAGAACCTAAAGAAATGGCGGATAATACCGACACTAATCCGAAATTAGAGATAGCATCATCTGTAAGTTATATCACCCATTACAATCCACCAAAGGCCCCAAACACCGGCACCTACCCAGCTGAAGTCTGCAGTAGGGAAATAAACATGCCGTGGTGGATTATTGCCCTAATTTTAGCAGGTGACGCTCTATTAATTTGGTGGTTCGTACCGAATCGTCGCCACCCGCGCCAAAGACCACAAAAATCCCCAAAAAAGTCTTAAAAAAGTGTTGACAACACTCGTAGCTTTTGATAAAATGATATCAGTCTAAAGCTGCGAGTGTATATTTTAGGAGTCTTTAGAAATAATTTAACAATTTAGTTGTGCAATTAATCATCGTCAGTTTATAATTTATGTTGAGTT
>CAYOTX010000044.1:0-3116 GCA_964407015.1 uncultured Candidatus Saccharibacteria bacterium | reverse complement strand
TAGCTACACTTACCGTAATAGCATTACTATCTGCAGTAATACTTGGTGTAAGATTATCTATTACTAGATTTGAAGGTGAAATACTTACTGATAATGTAGGATTAAAGGTAAACCCTACGCCTACATTACTTTGATATGATAATGCGGAAGTAAATGTTGTGTTTATAAAACTTAACATTATAATTACTAAAACCAATGTTATGATTTTTTCTTTCCCTGTAAAATGGCTGGTTATGTTTCTGGAAAACGATATTATATTTTCTGAACTTAATGTTATGTTATTTTTGTGATTCCGCATCCTTTTACCTCGCTTAGAGTTTAATCTCGGTTGCGGTGCCATATTTGTTTTTGAAAAGGCGTATACAAAAATGGCACCGCAAGGTGCTACACTTCGTTGCAAATATGCTAAGCATATGTCGAACAACTCGGTCCTTACGGTGCCGTTAAAACTGTTCGACATATTATTAAATTGTAGTATATTAAAAACGCTTAGCGTTTGTAACGAAATGTAGCAATTTAATTATAGCATGTGGTTTTTGGTCTGTGTGAAAAATGTATAAAAATATCAGAAAATGATTTTGGCAAAATGAAAAATTATAGTATAGTATAAATATGGCAGAAGGTAAAAAGAAGAAATACAATGCAACAAAGCGAACGCTGTATTATTTTTGGAAAGCATTGATGCAGTGTAAGATACGCACAATTTTGGTGTTACTTTTGGTGCCAGCATGGATTTTTGTATCAAATGTAGTGGTGCCGTACGGTACTTCTGAAATTATTGGTAAATTATCTGGTGGGGATTTTGAAATCGCAAATTATGTAGGTATATTGGTGCTGACTATTATCCCGGCGGGCATAAATAATTTATTTGTAATTCGGGCGATAGATTGGTTGGATTGGTCGCTGGATGCTAGATGTGGTGAGTATTTGTCGCAGCTTGCGTTTAATGCGGTGATAAACCAATCCATGACGTTCCATAGTAATCGTTTCTCTGGGTCACTTACTTCGCAGGCTAATAAATTGCCGAACGCATTTATACGGTTAAAGTCTGGGTTTGTTTGGGATCTGTACCCGTTATTATTGACGGTGATTTATTCCGTTGGCGTAGCGGCGGCGGTATGTTTGCCGTTTGCGGGAATTTTAGCGATATATGCAGCAGTATATATGACTGTTTCTATTGCGACATATCGTAAAACGGGGGATGCTGAAGAGAAACTGGCGGAGGCAGAAAATAAACAGACTGGGCAGTTGGCAGATTCTATCACAAATGAGATTTCGGTAAAATCGTATGCTAGAGAGAGGTATGAAGGAAGAAGATTTGCCGAAACTACGAATCGCACTAAAAAAGCCACATATCACTTAGCTAAAGTTTCAATGTTAAGAAATTTTTCAATGAATGTAATAAACATGATAACTTTTGCGGGGCTTTTGGTTTTGATTGTGATGAGTCGTGATCTGTTTGGGCTTACGATTGCCAATATAGTGTTTTTATATTCTTTGTCTAACTCCCTGCTGTCTAATGTATGGACTATGAATCATATATTGAGAAATGTGAATCAATCATTTGGTGATGCGAAAGAAATGGTGGAAATATTAGATATGCCATATATTGTAGATGATAAGACTGATAGGCCTTTGGTAGTGGAGGATGCGACGATTGATTTTAGTCATATTTCTTTCCGTCATGAGGAGCAAAAAGAAAAATTGTTTGAGAATTTTGATTTGAAAATATCGGCTGGAGATAGAGTGGGATTAGTGGGAGTGAGTGGATCTGGCAAAACGACTTTGACGAAGCTGCTGCTTAGATTTGCGGATGTGACGGCTGGTGCGATATATATAGATGGGCAGGATATTAGGGATGTAACACAGCAGAGCTTGCGCGAAGCGATAGCTTATGTGCCGCAGGAATCTTCGTTGTTCCATAGGACAGTATTTGATAATATTGCCTATGGCAGGCCGGGCGCCGGTAAAGAAGAAGTTTTGAAAGCGGCAAAGTTGGCTAATGCGGACGAATTTATTAAAAAGCTGCCAGACGGTTATGAAACAATGGTGGGGGAGCGGGGCGTGAAGCTATCTGGTGGGCAGAGGCAGAGAATTGCGATAGCGCGGGCGATACTAAAAGACGCGCCGATATTGGTGCTAGACGAAGCGACTTCGGCGCTGGATTCGGAAAGTGAGGCTTTAATACAAGAAGCGCTAAATAACTTGATGAAAGGGCGAACTTCTATAGTGGTGGCGCATAGATTATCTACAATTGCAGGGCTAGATAAGATTGTGGTACTAAATGACGGTAAGATTGTGGAACAGGGTACGCATGCGGAGCTACTGGCGCGGGGTGGTGAATATCAAAAACTGTGGTCGCGGCAGAGTGGTGCGTTTTTGGATGAAGATTAATCTTGCTTGATTCTTTTGGCTTCAAAAAATACAGTAGGTATGGCTGGCGGTGGAGTGAAATCCGTAGGTTTTAAGGGTAAACGGATTTTGGTTTGGTAATTTTGGATGAGCTGCAAGCCGAGCTGGGAAGTATAGTGACGGTCGGTGTTCAAGAGTTTCAATGCAAATTGTTTCTGAAGAATAAGATAAAAAGACTCTGGTGGATTGTTTGCTTCGATTAGCTTGTGTACGATTTTGGAGCTAAGATGGAAAGGTGGATTGCTGAAAACTTTATAAGGTGTAGTAGGTAGCTTATAGTCTAGAAAATCTCGCTCGATTATCTCGACGTTTTGGATGTTTCTTTTGGCGAGATTGGCGCGGAGTTTTGTGGCGGTAGTATGGTCTGGTTCGATAGCGATAACGTGATGTACGCGGTGGGCAAGGGCGCTAGTGATAACACCGGAGCCGGCACCAATTTCCAACACGGTGTCGCGTTTTTTAAGATTGGAGTGGCCAATCAAAATCAATGCTAGGCGGGGAGATTTGAGAAAATGTTGAGAAAGTAAATGATTACGCATCTAAATTGAGATTGGTAGTTTCGCCGGTGGTGAAATCTTTGACTTGGAGCTGGTTTGAAGATGCTTCGGATTCGCCAATAACAATGCCATTATTTGCGAGCTTGGTGGCATAGGTGAGTTTATCACCGAGCTTTTTATCGGTGAGAACTACGGTGACGGAGTTGC
>CAYOTX010000043.1:0-3244 GCA_964407015.1 uncultured Candidatus Saccharibacteria bacterium | reverse complement strand
GTGCAATGCCGCTAACTTCAGAAGATATGTACTCTACTGAAAAAGATGGCAGTATTAATAAAGATTATTGTAAGTGGTGCTACAAAGATGGTGAATTCGTAGATAAAGTTTCCATGGAAGAATATATCGAAATGTGCTCGAAGTTTGGCGAACAGGCCGGTATGACGAACGAGCAAATGAAAGAATATTGCACGAAAGTTTTTCCAACACTCAAGAGATGGAAGAAAGCGTAATGTGGCAAGCGCCAAAGAATATCGCGTTTTTATCTTAGAGCAGCTGTCGGAAGCGCCGAATATTACCTATCGGCCGATGATGGGCGAGTTCTTACTCTATTCCAATAACGTCCTATTTGGTGGCATTTATGATGACCGTTTGTTAGTAAAAATTGTTCCAGAAAGCGAACAATACAAAATGACCGAAGAGATTCCGTACGACGGCGCTAAACCGATGCATTTTGTGGAAGATGTCGACAACAAAGAAAAGTTAGCAGAAATAGTAGAAATAACTGTAAAGGGGCTATAAAAAACACCGCTTTGCGGTGGGTTCAATATTTTCTTCGTTTGGTGAGGGGCGACCAGACATTGTTGCTTGGCTTTGCATGGTTGTGGACTGGTGCATTGACCGCCCCGAATACGCTGCAAAGATTAAGGTTATACCTAAGAATGATTATCCGGTGCTGATGCCGTGCGAGTTCTGAGGTATACATATACAGGCAACGAGATTCGAACTTTTAAGATAATACAGCCTTATTGGGGCCGTAGAGGCTTAGAACAATGACAATGAAAAAATAAAAGAATAACAATGTCAATGGGTGCAACAGTCACGAGATTTGAGATGGTCTCATTGTTTTAATCTGATCTTACGCACCAATAAGTCGACATCTGTCGTCGGCTTACTTTTAGTAATATCTTTACCATATTCTTTACGTAGGCGCAAAGCCTCTACCAACGCACGAGCTATACTTCTAACCGTAATCTCTTCTTCTACTACCTGTTTTCGCCTTTCGCCATCCAATAAACCTTCTTCCAGAGCAAGTTTAGTAGCAATTTCACGTTTCGAAGCATTCTTAGGTACGGTTATTTTGTGAGACAATAACCATATTTCAAAACTTTCATTTGATAGGTAAACAGGTACCTTTGCATTCTTGGCATCCTCTATAAACTTATTTAATTTTATCTTCTCTTTTTTTGTATCCATTTGGCCATCAATATCCAAAACAATGCAAACTTCATCGTAACCACCATTACTTCTTGCGATAATTTTTTGCGCCAATTCTAACATCTCATCTAGCGAGAAACCCTTTTTGGTTTCTACTTCAATATTATCTATTGATAACCTGTTTAACCTTATAAAGTATCCGACTTCAGTTTTTGTGCCGTTCGTGATAACTTTAAAACGCTTTGCCTCTTCGCGTCTTTCGTAATTTGACCTACCGATCAAAGGCTCTTCATTTTCCACCTTCACTCTTCATGTTCTCCCAATATTTCAGCATTTCATAGTATAGTGATACCTTTGGGATCGCCCCATATCGACCACTTATATATTTACGGTATAAGTTATCGTCTTTCCGAGTGCCACCAATTTGCATTAAGGAATATAAAGAAGATTGCCCACGCTCATTTTTTTCAGTAAACCATACTTGATCACGATCTAGTATATTTTCACCATATATTGAAGAATCTAAAATAGAAATATCGTGAGTCGAAAAGATTAGTTGTGCATTATTAGGGTTTGTTTCTGCATTATTAAATATATTTATTATTTGGACAACAATCGTTGGGTGCATGCTGCAGT
This sequence comes from uncultured Candidatus Saccharibacteria bacterium, assembly GCA_964407015.1. Taxonomy (GTDB): domain Bacteria; phylum Patescibacteriota; class Saccharimonadia; order Saccharimonadales; family Saccharimonadaceae; genus Nanosyncoccus. The sequence continues at coordinate 1,450 of CAYOTX010000043.1, read as the reverse complement.
CAATTTCGTCGACCACATATACGGCACCCTGCTCTAGGATTTTTTTCAAATCTAGAAAGATATTACTTGCAGTGATAGTTCCATGTGATTCATCCTGAAAAGCGAAACTCACTAAATTATCGTCTATTTCATGGATAAAACTAGCGCGCTTTATTTTTTCTCCAATAGTTTTTTTGAGTCTCTCTTTGTCATCATCCGAAAGGCGATTATTACCGGCCGCATCGATTTTAATAATAGCGTCAGTCAAAATATTTAATTGTTCGTCATTCATCCCCGAACTAATATTAGATTCAACATCAACCAGCTTTACGTTTTTTATACCTAAATCTGCCGCAGAAATTATAGAATTATAAAAACTCTGAGCAGCAACATCGGTTTCGATTGTCCGCCTAAGTTTCGCTTCAGTCAGTTGCTCGTTATTTTCAGGAACATCTTGAGCAACTATACCGGATTCAAAAAACAAAAACGCATTTTTAACATCCTTATTAATAGAATCCTTAAGTAAATGGAGAACTGGGCTATCTGGCGCATTTTGTGAATTATACTTTATTGCAGTACTTTCATCATCTGATATTGGCTCACCAAAAACCAAACTACGTGGATTGGCTGAATATTCAAAAACCAGTGACGGGCGGCTAGAATTATATATCAATAGTTTTTCATGATGAATCTTGTCTTTTAATATTTCGAGCATATAACTATATTTTTTATCGTTATAAAAGAAAATTATATTAAAAGAAGAGATATCGTCATTATTTATATAATTAACATCAAATAATTCACCGGTTTCGACAAAGGTTTTCAGCGCCACAATCGATTCGAGAAAGTTGGACTTCCCGGAAGCATTCGCACCATACACGGCGCTAACTCTATTAATACCCTCGCTCGGAAGCACCCCCCCAGTTATTGATGCCTTTTCTAGCTCAACACTAGTATCTCGCCGCATAGAAAAATTCTGCGCCTCTTTAAAACTTTTATAGTTCTTGAAGCAAAAATCTATTATCATGTTTCTATTATATCAAATATAATACTAAAAAGCAATATTTTAAATTAGTATTTTGCGTAAAATACGCAAAATCAAAAATCAAATTGCAATACCTGTAAGATTTCATAAAAACAATCGTATCATTTAATATCCAAAAATAATACGCTATACTTATACAGAGACATATCGCTTTTGAATAAGCGCATTACTTCAAAGAAACTAGGTAGACTATGGCAAAACGCCACCCATTCAAGAAAGTAAAGCCGGGCGAGCCGATACCGGTTACTGCTCGACAACTTGAAAGCTTCATGCTTGAACATAACGGCCGGTTCAACTCGCGCGATTACGACAAGTTTGAGCGTATGGAACTAATGGAATCGCCCGTCCGCGACGCGATACGCGAATTAAAGACTTATTCCCTAGAAACACTAGCACAGCGCTTCGATGTGCGCCTTTTGGGGCGCG
>CAYOTX010000042.1:0-3340 GCA_964407015.1 uncultured Candidatus Saccharibacteria bacterium | reverse complement strand
ACTGGATTGCAAAGCTCAAAGACGGGCATTGCTGGATGACGCAGAACTTAGACTTTGATATACAAAAAGATGCCCAAGGAAATGTTGTTACTCTTACTTCCGAACTCACAGATTTAGTAGATGGTTCTTTGTCTGGAGCCTATATGAATGGCTACACTTATACGCCAGACCCAAGCAATCCGGATACATCTGGAGTATATAATGGGCTAATTACCTGGACGCCGCACAATTCCACTAACACAGCATATACTTTGACTAATTCTAATGGGTGGGAAAATAACAATACCGAACCATATTCTTATGATAAAGGAGAATTCTATCCAGATAGCTTAGTAAACAAACAATCTTTTGGAGAACATGCATCTTCTGGCAACTATTACAATTGGTCCGCGGCGGTAGCAAGCAATAGTTCGTATTCAACATCGGATACTGATAGAAATAATTCTGTTTGTCCAAAAAGTTGGAGATTACCAAAAAAAGGAGAACATACTGCTCTTTACAATGAATATAAGAATGATTCAAACACCACAGCTTTTGGCTTGATGGAACTGCCATTATTGTATGTTCGCGCTGGTCTTGTAACTGGCAAAAACGGGGTGGGGTATAATGGAGACTATGGCTGCTATTGGTCTAGTACATCTTCTAGCCAGGACTATTCATACTATTTAAATTTCAGCGCTAGCTATATAAGCCCTGATCGTAATGCCGGAGATCGTAAATCATACGGTTTTTCTGTGCGGTGTTTGGCGCGGTAGATAAATAGCTCGTTGTACGAATTATAGAGTGGCTTTTATGCCTGAAAGATGATATAATATATTCTATGAGAATTTTAGTAGACGCATTAAACGATTTTTTAGGCAAACAAGTTACCGTAGAAGGCTGGGTCAACTCGCGCCGCGACCACGGCGGGCTCATCTTTATAGACCTGCGTGACCATACCGGCATCGTCCAGCTAGTCGTTACTCCAGAGACTGAAAAATCTTTCAAGCTTGCAGAAACCGTCCGCGATGAATTTGTCTTAAAAGCTACTGGCACCATGCGTGAGCGCGAGCCAGATTTGGTGAACCCCAACATCCCTACCGGTAAAATTGAGCTAGTAGTAGAAGATTTGGAATTATTAAACAAATCTGAGCCTTTGCCAGTCAACACTCACGACGACGGCGAAAAATCTTCCGAAGAAATGCGCCTTAAATACCGCTATCTAGACCTTCGCCGCCCTAGTATGCAAAATCTTTTGAAACGTCGCTCCGAATATTACCGTTTCTTACGTAATTATATGTACGACCACGATTTTACCGAAATCACCACACCAATTCTCGCCAATTCTTCTCCCGAAGGCGCACGCGATTTCCTCGTACCTTCCCGCTTGCACCCTGGTAAGTTCTACGCTTTGCCGCAAGCTCCACAGCAGTTCAAACAACTCCTAATGGTAGGCGGCGTAGATAAATATTTTCAAATCGCCCCATGCTTCCGCGATGAAGACCCTCGTGCCGATAGATTATACGGCGACTTCTACCAGCTAGACATGGAGATGGCTTTCGTAGAAGACGGCGAAACCGTCCGCAGGGAAATAGAGCCTCTCTACATTGCCCTAGCCACTGACTTTGCTCATAAGAAACTCGTGATCAATTCCGAACCCGCCAAAGCCTACATTCCAGAAGGTAGCGGAGTGCCGCGCTTGCCTTACGAATTCGCTATGGAAACTTATGGCGTAGAAAAGCCAGATCTCCGCTACGGTATGGAACTAGTAGATTTAACCGATGTGTTCAAAAACACTGAATTTAAAGTTTTCAAAACCGAATGTGTGAAAGCTATTTGTGTAAAAAATGGTGCTTCACTCACTCGCCGCGAAATAGACGAATTTACCGACCAGGCTCGTAAGCTCGGTGCCGGTGGCTTAGCCTATATATTATATGTAGACGGCGAAGCCAAATCCCCTATTGCCAAATTCTTAACTGTCGAAGAGCTAAATGCCATTAAAGAAAAAACTGGCGCACAAGAAGGCGATGCCGTGTTCTTCGGTGCAGACGACAGAAAGAAAGTCAACAAAGTCCTTGGTCAACTTCGCATCTCTTTTGCCGACCATTTCCATCTTAAAAATCCAGATGAAATCGCTTACTGCTGGGTGATGGATTTTCCATTTTACGAGTGGGACGAGACTAACAAAAAATTAGACTTTGGACACAACCCATTTTCCATGCCAAAAGGCGGCTTAAAAGCTTTAGAAACTGCCAAGACCGATGCCGAAAAACTAGCCATCAAGGCAGACCAATACGATATGGTGATGAACGGCTACGAAGTTTGTTCTGGCGCTGTGCGTAATTACAATCCAGAAATCATGTACAAAGCCTTCAATATTCTCGGCTACAATAATGAATACGTTGAAGCTCGCTTTGGCGGTATGCTAAATGCTTTCAAATTTGGCGCCCCGCCACACGCTGGCTGCGCACCTGGCCTAGACCGTATCTTTATGGTACTGGAAGGCGTAGAAAATATTCGTGATATCGTAGCTTTCCCAAAGAACGGCTCCGGCGTAGATCTCATGATGAACTCCCCATCCCCAGTAGACCAAATTCAGTTAGACGAAGCTCACCTTGCCATCATCCCCGAAGAAGGTTAAAATGCCCCACGCCGACGCCAAATCCGACCAAACCAAAGAAAAAATCGCTTCAACCTTTCTCCTACTTCTAAATACCTATCCACTCAACGAAATTTCTATCAAACATATCACCAAGACTTGTGGTATTAATCGCAATACTTTCTATTATCATTTCAACAATATTGCCGATCTCATCGAATATGTTGTTAAAAATATCGTTGATGATATCATAGAAAAACATCCACCTAAAATTAATTCCCTAGAAGATTGTTTTGTAGCGGCGGTAACTTTTGCCCGCGAAAACAAACAAGCCATTAACCATATTTATCATTCTACCAACCGCGCCATTTTCGAACGTCATCTTTGGCATATTTGCGAATACTCCGTCAACGCGTATCTTAATTCTGTTCCCCCAGAATTATTCCCTGTACAATCTCCCGCAGAACGCGAAATCATTAAAGATTTTCTCAAATTTGAATGTTTTGGGTTTGCCATAGATTGGATTAATCACGATATGCCAGATGATGTAGCATCCAAAATCACCATTTTGGCATCTTTATTCAAATCCAACGAGCTCAAACAGCTCTAAAAACACACTAAATTCTTCATTTTTAGGCACGTGCCTAAAAATGTCTATTGATTTCTCTCTGTTTAACAGATACAATCACTATATATAATATATAGGTTATAATATATAGGTTTTTATGGGAAAATTCGTTGTAAAATACCGCAAATTCATTT
>CAYOTX010000041.1:0-3805 GCA_964407015.1 uncultured Candidatus Saccharibacteria bacterium | reverse complement strand
GTAAAGTAAACAATAAAGCCGGCTACTTAGTGTGGTCGGCTTTTTGTTTCATTGATATTGTATTTCTTTTATTTTCTTCATTGTCATTGTTTTAGATCTCTTCGGTTCCAGTAGGGCCAGAAATCCTCAAAAGTTCGAATGGAGTGCGAAGCACGACATCCCCATGGAGCGAAGCGACATCTCTATCTCTTTGCCTGCAAAAGTATACCTCAGAACTCGTACGGCATTAGAATAGGGCAGTCCTTTTTAGGTATAACTTTGATCTTAGCCGTGTATTCGGGGTGGTCAATACACCAGTCTACAACTATGCAAAGCCGAATAAGGTAGTCTTCTCGCCTCTCACCAAACTAAGAGATTATTGGACTCGTCGAAAGGCGGTGTTTTTTTGTTGCAATGTATTATTGGTTAGTTGCATGGTGCGTATAAAACATAAGCATTTTGTGCTATAATTAATTCAATATAGGTCAAGTTATTTAGGGAGTTTTTATGAGTTGGATTAAACAAAAAGATAAATTTTTAAGAATAGCAATGTGTTTTGCGGTGACAATTTTGGCATTATCGAATATTTATATTCCTAGGGCATCTGCGACTGAAAGTTATTTCACTGCAGAAGGCGGCACGCTCGAGCTTGACAACACCGACCCAAACCATCATACGATTTGGGTAAAATTAAAAGCGGCGCGTGAAATGACGATACATTCTCTGGAAGGGTATTTTACGCCTGTTAAAAACGATGAAGAGCTAGAATATGGTTTCGGAGATATTAGTGCGGTTTTCCCAGGCATGGGTGGAAATAGGTGTTCTCTTGATGACGGCTGGTTTTATTGGAGCGCTGAAGAATTTATGGATCCGTCTGTAAGTAGCGAAGGGATCCATGTTCAAGCTGGCGATGCTGTTTTTGAAGTTGCCTATGATGTAAAACCAGGAGTCGAAGTCATGAAGCGTAACACGCCAGTCACCCTCGACCTCGCCGTTATCGACGAAGGCAGCGAAACCGGCAAGGAGATTCGAGACATTACCATGGACGCTTATGCAAGAGCTGGCCATGACCTTTCCGTCTATAAATACGTCACAGGTGATGGTACTCTCGATGTGCCAAGTATCGTCATCGGTGGTACAGACGTAGAGGTAGGAATCGTACCAGAACCCGGCAACGAACTAGTATATCTAGAATTAAACGGCCGGGAAGTCACTGATCAGGTAGAAAACAATGTTTTCAGGGTAACACCCGGCACAGAATCTTTGACCTTTTATGCAACCTTCCTCCGAGTTTATCCAGTGCTAGAAGGCGACGGCGGTGAGCATATCATCGGCAGCGAAGAATCACTCGCTTTCAAAATTGACAATGATGTAACAACATTCTGTGGTACAGGCAATCTCATGATTGATGGTGAATACTTAGATATGCGTACCGGTTGTGTAGTAGATCCAGACAATCAAACGATCATCCTTCCTGCAAGTTTTTTGAATACTCTTGCGCTAGGTGAACATACTTTTGAGGCATGGTTTTCGGAGCCAGAGTCAGGAAATGCTAGAGCGAGTTTTAAGATTATAGAAGAAATAATCGATGATGAAGGCGAAACTGTTCCAGTTCCTAGTACTGGCGCATTTACTGGTGAAGGTGGTAGTGCAGAAATGATAAATGATTTTACAGCTGCAATTGTGGTTATTGGAATTGGCGCAGTGGCGAACTTTTTAATAAGGAAGGCAAGACGGGGGTAGAAGACTAAGATGCACAAAGATAGAAAAATCGCCCAAATGGGCGATTTTTCTCGTGCTATAATTAAGGTGTAAGAAGGAGCTATATGAAACAAGTTAGGTCAATTGTTTGGGGGGTTGCGATTATCGCGTTAGGGGTGATATTTGGTGGCAATGCGCTGGGATGGTTTAATTTAAATATATTTTTTGATGGGTGGTGGACGCTGTTTATTATCATACCGAGCGCAATTAGTTTGGTAACGGAAAAGGAGAAACTGTCTAGCTTGGGATTTTTGGCGGCAGGGGTGATATTATTGTTAGCTGCGCAAAACGTATTTTCGTATGATATAGCTTGGAAAGTGATCCTAGCGGTATTTTTAGTAATGATTGGGCTAGGCATAATTATAAAGAGTACTATGCATAATAAAAACGACAAAGAGGTGGAAAGAAAACTTGAAGAACTAAAAGATGGTAAGGTGATGGATTCGCAAGTGGCGATATTCTCTGGAAGTGAGAGGACTTATAATGATGAAGAATTTGGTGGGTCAAACTTGGTGGCGGTGTTTGGCGGGGTGGATTTAGACCTTACAAAGGCTAATTTTACGAAAGATACGGTGATAAAGGTATTTAGTTTGTTTGGTGGGGTGGACATAAGTGTGCCAGAAAATGTGCAGGTGAAAATAAAGTCTGGATTTATCTTTGGTGGGGTGTCGGACGAGAGGAAGGGGGATGCGAGCAAAGGTAAATATACGATTTATTTGGATGCGGCTGGTGGATTTGGCGGAGTAGAGATTAAAGACAAGGTAAAATCTAAAAAATAGTTTGGTAAAATAAAAGCAATAGTTAAAAAGGGAGTATATGGATAATAAAGAAATTTATAAAAAGACTTTGACGTTTTCGCTGAGGCGATTTTTGTGGGACGCTGCATCACTAGTAATTATTATCGTAGTAGCGGCGGCTGGGTTTTTCTTGGCAGAAAAATTGGCGAGCCAAGGGCTGATTGGCTTAGTGGTGGGTATAGTAATCGGAATAATTGTAGTGGCGATTGCTTCGCATTTTGTATCGTATGTGTTTAAGGCGGGGCAGATTGCAATGATGACCAAGGCAATTGCCGACGGCAAATTACCAGATGATGTGTATGGTGAGGGTAAGAAAATTGTAAAAGAACGCTTTTTGACAGTGGCGGCGTACTATGCGGTAACTGGAGTGATAAAAGGAATTTTTAATGAACTAGGCCGGGCAATTACAGCGGTGGGGCAGGCTGTAGGGGGTGATAATGGTGGCGCAGTGGGTAGTACGATTTCTGGAGTAATTCAAACTATAGTGGGATATCTTTGTGACTGCTGTCTAGGCTGGGTGTTTTATAAAAAGGATGAGAAGGCTGCCAAAGCTACGATGGAGGGTGCGGTACTTTTCTTTAAATACGGCAAGACTTTGATGAAAAATTTGGGGAGAGTATTTGGTATAGGTATATTATCGTTCGTAGTGATTGGCGGGGTGTTCTTTGGGGTTTTCTATTTGATAACTTTAGCGATGCCGGGCGTGTTTGAGGGGTTGGCGGCAGAGTTTGCAAATATTGCAGCGAGTGGCGAAGCAGAAATGCCGGAATTTTTGACTAATGCGCAAAATTTGATGCTGATTGCGGCGGGGATTGGCGGCGTAACGATGTGGGGAATTATCCATTCAGTATTTGTAAGACCGTTTATCTTGGTAGGGGTGCTACGTAATTATATTGAGTCTGGGAAAAATGAGAGAATTTCGAATGCAGATTTTGCAGAGCTAGATAAAAAGTCTAAGAAATTTGCAAAGCTACATGCGGAAGAAGCGTAAATATTAATTTTGTTTATCGTTGAGCCGGCTTTCTTGGTTGGATTTTGATGCGCATTTTTTTGCAGTATTATGCGGGGAAGGTGTGATATAATGGAAGTGTCATAATTCAGTTAAAAATATCTGCGGTTATTTTATAGGAAGCAGAAGTTGGCAAGTCGTAAGTAATGGCGCCGTAAGGAACCAACAGAACGATTTGCTAACTACGCAGAGTTTTGATTGAGTTATGACACCCTTGCGGTGCCATTTTTGTAATATACCCCGTTTACAAGTGGCACCA
>CAYOTX010000040.1:0-3827 GCA_964407015.1 uncultured Candidatus Saccharibacteria bacterium | reverse complement strand
TTCTTCGTGCCGCCAGTCACCAGACATATAAATCACCCCATTTGGCGTGCGCACCACTATCGCCGTATTACCAGGAATAGAGTGCAAAGTATGAATAAATTCTACACTGAAATACTGCCCTACTTTAATTTTTTCATGCTTAAATGGATCCACCTTTACATAATTCATATCAGGCACGTCGTCTAGCTCGCTCATCTGGCGCTCTATCATTCCAATTGTAAAATCCGTCCCATATATCGGCACCAAGGGCCCAAATTTCGGCAACAAATGCCTACACGCCCCAATATGGTCCAAATGCGCGTGCGTAAAGCAAATCGCCTTCACCTTTTCACGGTTATCTTCTAGATACTTGATATCCGGAATCATATAGTTCACCCCTGGGTAATCACCCCCAGCAAATAGCACCCCCATATCCACCACCACCATCTCATTTTTATACTCGATAATGGTCATATTTTTACCAATACCAAACTCCCCCAGGCCTCCGATCGGAATTATCCTTACCGCCTCTGGGTCTGGCCGGGCAGATTTTAGCTGTGCATTAGTCACCTGTGCGCCATTATAGCCATTATAGCGCGACTTATCCACCGGCACCCCTATAATATGTTGCGTAGCCTGCGCATTTACATCTTGCGAAAGCATCCTCTGGTGATGCACCATTTCTCCCTTACGCACACTTACAGAGAGGTTTACCTTGCGCTTTTCCACCTCAGTCTTTTCACTTTTAGCCTTTTTGCTACTTTTTGCGGCTTTTGCATTAGCTTTTTTGCCCTCAGACGCGTTTTTTACCCCTTTTCCGGCGTTTTTACCTTTTTTAGCGGTATTGCCCACCAATTCCGCATCCTTGCCCCCAGGCGCGAAATTAGAGTTAAAATTCCGCCCTTGCGACTCTTCAAACTGTTTCTTGATATCTGGCAGCCTCTCAGCCCGCGATTTTAGTAAACGCGCGCGGCGCTCCTCTTCTTTCAAATTCATAATTTTCCTTTTTTATTACAAGTAAATACGTTACCTCTATTATATCAAACCCCTTGCACTTTTTCAAGTTTTTGCTATAATAGGGGTATACAGATTTGACCGACCTTTGAGATAAGGGCGGTTTTTTAGTTTATTTAATATAACCGTATTTTAAAAACCTAATTTTCAAAGTTTATACAGTTTTTGTGGGTGGCGCTCATCGCTCTATCGAAGGGAGTTCGGAGCCTGGCAAGGCGAGAAGTAGCGCCAAAACCCCTGTGGCGACAGGGGTTTTGGACGCGCCCCGAGAGAGAGCGTGAGCATCAGGCCCCACAAAAGCCAAATCTCTTAAAAATTACGGTTTTTAAAATACGTCATAAGAAAGGAAATATGGAAAATCTAGACCTCAAACAAATGTCTGCAATGGTCGACATCATTGCCGAAGAAAAGGGCTTACCCAAAGATACAGTATTAAATGTAATCGAGCAAGCCATCGCCGCCGCTTGGCGCAAAGACAACGGCGACCGCGAAATGAACGTCCGCGCCATTCTAAATACTAAAACCGGCGAAGCTGATGTGTTTGTTGCCCGCGAAGTCATCGAAGACGGTGTAGGTTACAACCCCTCCACTGAAATCCCCTTAGCGGATGCATTAATTAACAACAAAGACGCTAAAATCGGCGATATTGTAGAAGACAAACACAAAGTCACCACCTTTGGCCGTGTCGCCGCCATGACTGCCAAACAGGTAGTGGTTCAGCGTCTCCGCGAAGCCGAAAACGACGCAGTGTTAGCCGCTTTTGAAGATAAAATCGGTACCGTTGTCACCGGCACCGTCGCTCGCGTCGAGCCTAAATTGGTACGTGTCGACCTTGGCCGCGCCTCTGGCATTATGCCGCGTAGCGAGCAAATCGACGGCGAGTACTACACCGTAGGTAGCCGTATCAAAGTTTACATCAAAAACATCGAACGTGGCGACCGCGGTGCACAGCTCATTCTCTCTCGTGGCAACGCCGAATTTGTCGAATATCTCTTCCGTCAGGAAGTACCAGAGCTCGAAAACGGCACCGTAGAAATCCGTGGCATCGCCCGTGAAGCTGGCCGTCGTACTAAAATCGCCGTCATGTCCACCGTCCCTGGTGTAGACCCAGTTGGTACCTTCGTAGGCGGCCGCGGTATCCGCGTGCAAGCTGTGATGAACGAAATTGGTGACCGCGAAAAAATCGATGTCATCACCTGGAGCGACAACGCTTCCGAATATATCCGCGAAGCCCTCAGTCCCGCCGAAGTTATCAAGGTAGATATCGATGGTAAAAAGGCCAAAGTCTTCGTATCCGAAGATCAACAATCTATCGCCATCGGCAAACAAGGGCAAAATGTACGCCTAGCTTCTAAGCTCACTGGCTTCGACATCGATATCGAACTCCAAGCTTCTACTAAGAAGAAAAAGAAGAAAAACGTAGAAGATTCCTTACTCTCCGCCATCGAAGAAACTAGCGAAGAAGCCGAGGTTCCTACAGAAACACCAGCCGAGCAGACCAAAAATACAGTCGAAAAAGCCGAAGATAAGGCCGAAAAGGCCGCCGAATCCGCCGTTGGCGAAACCAGCGAAAATTAATCTTTTCACCAAAAATCCATCAAATTTTACAAGAAAAGCCACCCCTGTTGTGGGGTTGCTTTTTGCCTCAAAATCCAGTAAAACTATTGACTTTTTATCACGCTTATGTTATAATGAAAACGTAGCCTGACCAGCTATGCAAATTAATTTGGAAGGAGAGGTAACAATGTATGATATCTCTATGTGGTTAATTGACTTATCCGTCGCGTTTTTTCTGAGCGCATTAATAATGATTATGATAAAGGCCTATACCAAAAATGCCAGAAAAATCAAACAGGCTGCTGTTTCATCAACCATTAAAATACCCGTAGGGGCTTTACTCTTTGCTTTAGCGAAAGCATTAGAAGACGTCCCCACAGCCGTTAAACAGCAGTTTAACGATAGCACACCTATTAAGTGGCTAATTCTACTTACACTCTTTGCGTTAATAGCAGAAATTCTGCTCGCTTATCGCAAGATGATCGTGGCAGATAAAGCCAAGAAAGGCAGAAAGCCACACTACTCTCCTCGTCCCCAGCCCTAATCTCTACTATCCCCGGCTGGGGATTTTTTCATTTTAAAACCCCGCTCATGGCGGGGTTTAGTGGGTTTATTATTCTTTTTATTTAATTAAGTTCAATTATATCTTTGCCATATCTTTTTGTGTATATTTTGTCAATTAAAAAATATCGTAAAAGTAGAAAAATCACATAGAGCATCACTAAGCCGCCAAGCGCTACGCATGCTACAACGACAACAGCTGTTATTAATAAAATGTTCATCAATACACTAGACGTAAAATATTCTACTGCAAAACTAATCGCCGCCGTAATAGTTAATGCTATTATAAATAACACACCCACTAGTAATGGGTAAAAAGTTTTTACTGCAACTCGCTCAACATAACCATTTACTTTCTCTTTAGATGCATATATGCCAAAAAAACCACCGACAACTGCAACCAAAATAGCTGCACTCAGAACATAAACCCAAACTGGTAAGGTACTCATTCCCCATACCACCCTTCTATAGAATACTATTATAATAACATAAATTTCAGCAAAAATCCACCCTTTCGGGTGGATCCCTGGCAATTTGACACCTTTCTAGTTTACCTTAAGAGCAGTATAAGCGGCTTTTGCTGTGGCTTGACTTCTGTGTTCGGAATGGGAACAGGTATTTCCCCAGCAACAAAAAATCACCCCTCTCGGAGTGATTTTTCATAATTTGGCACCTTCCTAGTTTCCCGCAAAGCAGTATAATCGGCGCTACTGGGC
>CAYOTX010000039.1:0-3996 GCA_964407015.1 uncultured Candidatus Saccharibacteria bacterium | reverse complement strand
ACAGGGAAGTTTACGTGACCAACTTAGCCGCTTCTCGCCAAAAAATATTTAACGTTATAACTGCAATGGAAACCGTTTTAAGCAAAGAAGTTTATAACGTAAGAGAAGTTCAAACATCTTATCTCAGTGCCGAGTAAGGAGAGTGAAAATTATGGCGATTACATCTGTATTGCGAATGACCTTTATCGACTCACTCGGTAAATCCAAAAATTTTAACGTCAGATATGCAAAAACCACGATAGCACCGGCTACTGTGAAGACGTTGATGAACACAATCACCCAGAACGGGGATGTGTTCGCCGCTCATTACACGATGAACAAAGGTGCAAAATTAATTCAGACTGACACAACGGAAATTGATATTTCTTAATTCGTGCCTCCCTATTTTTCGGTCATCGGTCATCGGTCCGCCGTTTGGCCGATTTTTTTTTCCGTCATCCCCGCACCCCTGCCCCATCCCCCACGCAAAAATCCGCCGTTCTACCGAATTTTTTTCCCGCAATTTTGACCAATCCCCACCCCCCCAACTTTTTTATCTTAACTTTTTTATCTTAACTTTTTTATCTTAACTTTTTTATCTCCCCCCCCTCCTTCCATCCGTTGCCCTTCCCACTCAGCGCCCCACAAAAACCCGCCATTTTACATATTTTTTTTTCCGCCATGCCCGCACGCCGCACCCCATGCCCCGCACCCCCCGCCTCGTGCCCCAGAAGACCCGCACGCCCGCACGCCAGACCCAGACCCCCCGCCTCGTGCCCCAGAAGACCCGCACGCCCGCACGCCATGCCCGCACGTCCCCCCCCGTGCCCCACGAAACCCGCGCCCGTGCCCCAAAATTCCGCATTTTTGTCACAAATCTCACCATTTTTTGCCCCAAATTTCCGCATTTTTGCCGATTTTTTTTTCCGCCATGCCCCGCACCCCCCGCCATTTGGCCGATTTTTTTTTCCGCCATCCCCGCACCCCTGCCCCCATGCCCCGCACCCCCCGCCGTTTGGCCGATTTTTTTTTCCGCCATGCCCGCACCCGTGCCCGTCTTAACTTTTTAACTTTTTTATCTTAACTTTTTAACTTTTTTATCTTAACTTTTTAACTTTTTTATCTTAACTTTTTAATCCTCCCCCTCCCATCTTGGGTTTTTGGCGCACGAACCCCGACAACAAGCCCGCCCCCGAAAATCCACGCCGACGAGAAACCACGAAAACGCGTCTTTTATGGAAGGCACCGTGCGATGTCCCCACCCCAAAATCCCGAAAATGTTGGCAACACGTCATGAATTTCACGAATTGTAAACCGTCCCCCGCTTGGTCAAATTGGTCAAAGTCTGACTAATCTTTTATCAAATCATGAAGTCAATTTTGAACGATTTAGCTTTCTTCATGGTTCTCGTAAATTTTTAATCCTGAAAACTGTATCCTTTTACACATCCGTAGAATTACTTAGTGTCGCACAGGATTTTTATTTTTTCTACGTGTTTTTACCTAAGTAATTTTACCTACCTTTCAAAAAATTCCTGTATGACTTTACGTAAAACTACTGAATTTTATCCCTACAAAAAAACACCTGACAACTTTTTATCAAGTCATCAGGTGCACTCGTAAGGAGAAAAATTTTTTATCCCTTCTGCTTAATCTACAATCTTCCAGAATTTCTGACCAAGATAATATACCTCTTTTACGCGATTGTCATGTTTAAGATGATAACGCGCAACACTTTCGGTCACGTCGCAGGCTTTGGCAACATCGGCGATTTTCACTAAGGCTCCGTGCTCCAATGTCCCGATGTAATTTTCGACAACGCGGTCACGTCCCGTCCCGACATCAAGCGTGACTTCAAAATCTATCAGGCCTTCACTCGTGGTGACAAAACGATAGGAAAATGGCTTAATTTTTTTATCCCAACTTTTGACGTTCCGAACGGTCATAATTTCTTCATGCTGTCCGGTCTCATCTGTCGTCTGGCTGACAACATAAACCGAAGCTGCCAGCCTCACGCCCGCGCTCGTGCCGATAACATCATCTTGATTTTGTTGACGCGTCGGATTGTCCGCAGGGCGCTTCCTCGTGTGATGATTGCAGACGACGGCACAATTAAAGAGTTTGGCCATTTGACATAAGAAGAGATAAATTTTTGTCATCTCCCCTTGCCTGCTCTCGTCCAAGCCATGAAACGAGATGAGCGTGTCGAAAAATACGATGTCGGGTTTCTCGTTTGATATAATCGTCATGATGTTTTCCCGCCCCTCTTTTGTGTCCAGGAGATAAGGGAAATTTTCAATCCCCATGTCGATGGCCGAATAAACCGAAATCATATCGCCGTCGTAGAACCATGATGTTTGGACTAAGCGACGGTTCAACAAATCCGCCCCCGTTTCCCCCGTCAGGATGAGGACTTTGCGCGGGTCCGAAACGGTCAGCCCCCCCAAAATCACACCGCCGACGGACAAACCGCACGCCACGTACTGCATGAGCCACGTTTTGCCCGAGCCTGCCGGACTGGCCACGATGGAGAGAAAACCACGCGGATAAAGCCCTGCAAGTTTTTCATAATCCGCTGAAACATTTTTTCTTGTGAATTTTCTCTTAAATTTTTCAATTTCCTTAATTTTTTTGTCGTCCAATATCATTTTGCCCTCCGCAAACTTTCAATTTCGCGGTCAATTCGTGCTCGCAAAACTCTGATGTCCTTGTAAATCGCACGCAAAATCCCGTAATCCTCAAGCCGTCCTGCCGTTTTGCTAAATTCTCCGGCTCTTTGCACGTGAAGCATGATGTCCCCGCACAAATTCCGCCCGTCGCTCAAATGGTCGATGGTTGCTTCACGGTTCGCAATCGTGTCCGACCACAATTCAACAATCCTGTTCCATTCCGCAATGGCCTCTTCGCGCGTCGGTTTGGACAACGAGGCAAAACTGCACGGATACCCGCACACGACTTGCCAATTTTTGCCACGAACCTTGACTTCCGGATACGATTTTCCGCACATCGGGCAACTTAAAATTTTGTCTTTTTCCGGTTCCATTTTTTAATCTCCTTCCTTAAATTTGACGTGTCACATCGTGAGGGTCGTACCCCTTGAAATTTTTCGCCTCAATTTCCGTCGTGTTTTCCTCACGTAACCGCTTGTTGTTGTTGACCATTGAACGCACAAACGCCGTTTTCGCCTTGCCGTACAAAAATAAGTTGAACCATTCGACAAGTGCGTCCTCCTTGCTCAGCCACCGTGTTTTGCCCGCACAACCTGGAGCCGAACACCGCACGGAAAATTTGTTCGCCGCCGAGCGCCACAACTGAGGATTGCGCGCCCCACACATATAACACTTACATAAACCTGTTCTGATTACTGCCTTCATAATAGTTCATACACCTCGCAAATAGTATACTTTTGCACATCCATTTTTTATATCAGTAAATTAACTGAATAAGAAATCCTTGAAAAATCAGTAATTTAGCGTAAACTTATCTCAGCAAAAAACCCTTCAGACTAGATAAAATTTTGTGTAGAATAACTTCCGGACTTTTGAAGAAGTTTTTTTCCGGTATCCCGTACGACTACAATCCCCGACCACGTACGGGAATTTTTTTTTAAAGGAGTGAAAATCATGTTAATGTGTCCAGATTGCGACAGAGAATTTGAGCGTGGCGAGTGGCAAGATTGCGGTGATGGCTTTTTCTCATGCCCCGATTGTGGCGGTGTTTTCTCCTTGCAGGATTTGGGAGCGATGGCGCATGAAACTGTTTTGATTGAATTTGACCCTAATGATTTGATTTAATTAGTATTTCTGCGTAAAATGATTTCCGTAAAAATACTTAATTTCAAGGAAGTGTGAAAATTGGCAGTTACCGCAGATATTACCAAAGTTGCCGTGTCGCTCTTGCTGAATAATGGTGTCGATTCGGACGGAAATGTCGTGACCGTGACTTCAAGCATGCCTGCCATCGACAGGGAAGTTTACGTGACCAACTTAGCCGCTTCTCGCCAAAAAATATTTAACGT
>CAYOTX010000038.1:0-4032 GCA_964407015.1 uncultured Candidatus Saccharibacteria bacterium | reverse complement strand
CTGATAATGACGAGGTCTGTGGTTCAAGTCCACATATCCCCACCAGATTATATATGAGTCGGCATTTTGGCCGGTTTTTTAGTAGTAAGTTTCTGTTAAGTACCTTACACATTCTAGGGTATTAATTATTTTGCATCGATTTTACACAAAAAAAATGCGTCCGAAAATGCATTTTTACCTCTATAAAATTGCCTGTTAATACCCTAAACACTTTGGTTAAATCTATTTCCCATTGCTAATGAAATATAGGATTGTTTTAGTTTATTTCGGCACATATTGCGTAGTGGTCAGAAAAATTATCTATTTTAAAAGCTTGTTTGCTCCGTAAATTCTTGTTTATGAGAATATAATCCATTCGAATCGCGCCACGCTTTTCATAGTAATCCTTAGTTGTTGGTTCATTGAAAACACTACTCACAGTTCCACGAATATTGGGCATTAAATCAAACAGTTTTTCGGTATTAAAATCACCTGCTACCACCAAATTACTATCAGAATACTTTTTTATTATTTCTTCAAGTGGCTTATATGATTCTGGATAGTCAAATTCAGTTTTCCCAAATGGCGCAAATGCCATAGCGTGTCCAGTAATGATAGTATATTTTTTTCCTTGTATTTCTACTTCTACCTTAATAATGCCTTTGTCGAACGAATGATAAACTATACCAGATGAACTTGTTTTTGTCATATCTGGGTTCCCAAATAATGTTAGCTCTTTGTCAAAAATTTTATATTTTGAAAAAATCGCAACCCCAACTCGGCCACCACTAAACAAATATGAATCATACGTACTATGAGTGCAGTAATGCTTCAAATGTGTTCGTTCTGTAATTTATTCACTTACTGTCTCTACACCATCCACATATGCGGGATATTCCTGGAAACAGACAATATCAAAATCGTTCTCATTGAGGATATTTATCATTTCTTCGATATTCGCTTTGTCTACAGTTTCCGTCGTTTCTTGATTATCTAAATCAGTTGTAATTCCTACAAATTCATTTACGTTCCAAGTAGCAATTTTCATTTTTATGCCTTTCTATGCCTTATTATATCATGAGATGCAAGTTAACATTTTGCATAGATATCTTTTCTGTACAGTGTTAATATCCGCCCAATTCGCCCCCACCACGTTAAAATCCAGCAATAGTTGGGTTATTTTTTGTGCTATAATTAAAATATGGATTTTACTTTTGATTTTGGGTGGATGGTTGGCGGGCTTTTTATTGCCCTAGCTGGTGGGTTAATCGTGATATTCTATCGCCAAATTGCAGATAATCTGGCAAGTGGGGTGTCTTCTTATGAAAGAGTGAAATTATTCGGTATTACAACTATCATAGTAGGGCTACTAATTACTGCGAACTTGCATATTCTTGTGCTCACACTGATAACTAATTTGCTTTTTAATCGCTAGAGTTACTAGAAAGAACATTTTCCCGCACATACTCGTACATGGCTATCCCGGCGGCTACACCTACGTTTACAGAGCGAGTAGAACCAAAACTCTCGATATAGCGCACATCGTGAGCTTTTTCTAATAACTCTGGCGTGATGCCGTTATTTTCTGAACCAAAAATTAGAGTGGTGTTCTGATTAAATTTTTTGTCGTGCAAGGGCTTGGCGCGAGGGGTGTTATTTTCTATGGCAACTAATTCCCTGCCCCCTTGATTATCAAGAAAATCTTCGATACCGGCATGATGAATAATTTCTAAATATTTATCCGTACACATGGCGCCACGACGATTATATTTTTTCTTGCCGATGATGTGGACTTTTTTCACATTAAAAGAGTTGGCAGAGCGTACAATGGTGCCAATATTAAAATCGTGTTCAACATTTTCTATTGCAATTTCTAGAGGTGTGCGCTTTTTATCTAGTGCAGCAAAAACTTGCTCGTTAGGTAAACCTTTGTATTCATCTACTAGATTGCGTGTGTCTTCCATATCTGTATTATATCATGTGGTATAATTATTTTAATTAGGAGGTAAGATGAATTTAGACAAATACCAGAAAAGGGCGGCAGAATTTGATTTATTTGAAACCACGGTAGATTTGAAGTCTCCAGGATTTCTGGAAAAAGTGTTAGGGCTAGCTGGAGAAGCCGGCGAAGCAGCAGACAAAGTGAAGAAAGTAATCCGCGACAAGGGAGGCTATGCTTCTGAAGAAGATAAAGCTGCCATCGTGAAAGAATTAGGTGATGTGCTGTGGTATGTGGCAAATGTAGCCAGATATATGGGCGTGTCACTATCTGAAATAGCGGAGGGTAATGTTCAAAAATTGGAAGACCGTAAAGCACGCAATAAACTACACGGCGAGGGGGATAATAGATAGTACAGGAAAAGCCCCCGGCTTAACGCCGAGGGCGTGCTTATACTGTGAGAGTGATGAAAACTGGCTTTTTCTTGCCTGGCAAAGTGATTTTGATATCTACGGTGACGAGATTGTTTTGTTCTTCATGCAGAGTTTCTACTTTTATACTATCTTCCCGCGGTTGGGGCTTCTTTGCTTTTTTTAATAGCGGTTTTTCGCTGTTCGTATTTCTGCCGTAACCTTCTGATGCCTCTTCAAAATCGTCTTCTACCAATGATGCATCCCCCACTTTAGGTTTTTCCATAGCCATGGTATTGGACGTTTCTGGCCCAACATTAGCAGCAGATCTATCCTCTTTGGCGACGTTTTCGTCTGTAGGATTTAGGCTCTTCGCTTCGGTAGCTTGGTCTATATTTCTTGTGCCTACAATATCCGCCCAACCAGTTTTTGGACCCAAGAATTTAATCAAAGTATTCCAACTTGGCAGGCCGCTATCATATTCCCTGGCGTCATCTTGCGTCGGCAATCTACCTGTACGTTCATAAAAATTTACAAGAACCTTTTTAACCTCTTCGATAGTATATCTTGAGCCTTTACCTTTGTGTTTTTTCTGCTGAATTTCACTCATAGTCTCACCTCCTTTATGAGTAAATTCTTCTAAACTTCGCGAGCTTATTACGGATAGTTTGGTCAGATTGGCCTTTGCCTTGTACCAAGCCGTTCTGGCGGCGTCGCTAAAAGACCCGAAGTAAAAAGCATAAGAATTTGGTTTTACCATCTCCGGGTCTTCGCTTGCCTCTTTAAAGCTAAGCATGTGCCCAGCAGAAATAGTCCTATCAACTAGCAAGTCCATTAGATCTTTCTCGGGGCTATTGGTACTAAGCTTGTCGCCATTATTTTTGTCAAAAAATAGCAATCTCCACAATGGTCACATGCCTCCTCTCAAGTATAATGCAAATTAATGTCCACTACTCCCACTAGTATATCTCTAATAATTATACCCCCCCCCGCGAAAAGTCAAATTTGTACAATCTGAAGATGAAAAATCCCCCGGCCGGATGGTCGGGGGGAAAAGATTTTAAACTAATATATAGCCATAGGCATGTTGGGCATTTTTTAGCAACTCAGATACTGAACTATAGTTCACCTCCATCAAGAGGGCCGTCTGTGTCACCATCCATGGAGCTTTGATTAGCTCCTCAACGGTATAATCACATGCGCGGTTTTCCGATACAGCCTTTGCTGCTACGTATTCAGCAATAACGTTTTTCAAACCGTTCCAACCTTTATAATCAAAGGTTTTCTTTGTACCGTCGTTCAATGGTAGAGTCTTACTGTAAAGTTTCTTATTGTTTAAAATCATGTTTGACATTTTTTAATACCTCCCTAAAATGTCGAAAAATAAAAGTATTGGCCCAGTTTTAGTGGGTTAGTATGATTTTAGCATATTATACGAAAAAAGTCAAGCTTAAATTACTTAGTAGTTCCCTGTTCATAAAAATTACCCCTGTGAGGGGGCAACTTTTTATTTAACAACTTAGTTGTGCAAATCATCGCCGGTTTGGCTTTAAGCTTACGTTACGTCTGGAAAACCAGAGGTGTTATGATTCAAGCTTGCATAATCATAACCGTAACCGACCTAGATATCTGCGACATTACTGTTTCAGACTCATCAATTCCTTCTCAAGAAAGGAGGTAATCCATCGACACGTTCTCGTACCG
>CAYOTX010000037.1:0-4120 GCA_964407015.1 uncultured Candidatus Saccharibacteria bacterium | reverse complement strand
GACATAAAGGCAAAATTTACCTTTAGGTAGATTTTGCCGCCGAAGGGGCGAAGCAATGTGATAAAATTCATTATCACATTGCGAAGCTCTCGAGATAATAATGAATCATGTAGTGAGGACTTATTTAATAATCTTCTACGAAGGTAAATTCCTTGCCGGCTATAGAGATAATAGAGTCTGGCTCGGCACCCATAGTGGTGAGCTCGCCGCGAATGCCGAGTTTTTTCATGATGTCGCGTAAGCGGTTGACGCTGGCATAATTATTTAAGTCTGTGCGGCGGGCGAATTTTTCGATTTTCTCGCCGATCACGATGAATTTGCCGTCGTCAGTTTTTTCTACTTTCCAGGTATCTTTGAGTAAATCTTTATTGAGCGATATTGTAGGTAAAGTTTCAATTTCTTCTTCCATAACAGTTTCTTCATTTTTATTATCGACTTTATTTTTAAGCTCTCTCAAGAGTTCTTTTAACCCCTGGTGAGCACTAGACGAAATCATAAAAATCTGGGCAGAAGGATTTCTGGCCAAAATCGAGGCCATTTGCATCTCGATAATTTCTTGATCTACACCCTCGCACTTGGTAAGTGCTACGATTTCGGGGCGATCTTTCAGGTCTGAATACTTTTCTAGTTCTTTGCGGATAGTTTCATAGGCTTCGCCAGCGTCGTTGTTGTAAACATCTACTAGATGCAGTAAAACCGCGGTGCGGTCTACATGGCGCAGGAATGCATGGCCGAGACCTTTGCCTTCGGCGGCACCTTCAATTAAGCCAGGGATATCAGCGATTAATAGGTCGCGGCCATCGATAGTAGCCACGCCGAGATTAGGGGTAATAGTAGTAAATGGATAGTCGGCTATTTCGGGCTTGGCATTAGAAACTACAGAGAGAAAAGTGGATTTGCCAGCATTAGGCAAGCCTACTAGGCCCACATCGGCCATGGTTTTAAGCTCTAATTCGGCCTCGAATTCTTCGCCTGGCTCGCCAACTTCGGCGATAACTGGGGCTTGGCGAGTAGAGCTCTTGAAGTGCGCATTACCAAAGCCACCATCACCACCTTTGGCGATAATTGCTTCTTGACCATCAGAAGTTAAATCGGCTATAATTTCACCGTTTTTACGAACCACCGTACCAATCGGCACTTCTACAATTAAATCTTTGCCACTACGCCCAGCTGCACGCTGACCGGCGCCGTTTTTGCCGTTTTCGGCAGTCAAAATAGGGGTAAAGCGAAAATCTATCAGTGTATTAGTATCTTTGTCTGCCTTGAAAATAATGTTGCCGCCACGGCCACCGTCGCCACCATCTGGGCCGCCCTTAGGAATATAAATTTCGCGGCGAAAAGAAACGGCGCCATTGCCGCCATCACCAGCTTTTAAACTTACTTTGGCAGTATCTACAAACATACCATAATTATACCACGAAAAGGCATTTTATGACAGATTATAGAGATGTTTGCAAGAATTATCGTTTTAATATTGTATAATTCGTCGTATCTCGGAAGCTTCGCAATGTGATAATCTGAAGATTATATCACATTGCTACGCCCCTTCGGCGGCCAAATCTAAGATTTGGCCTTTATGTTCCTCGATTACGGCGAATTATACAACAAGACTACTATATATCTTTATTATATCATACTTATGTTAAAAAATCAAGACTTGACGACCGTACGCTTATGCTTTATTATAGAGATAAGCTGATACGCTTCACAGGGGTTCCACTGATTTACTTAGTGGAGTGTGGAGACTTACATTAAAAACAAAAACAGCGGATTAAAACAAACCAATGTGCCCCAAGGGTGGGCGCGCATCAGCGCGAAAAAAAGACGACCTAAAAAGTCGTCTTTTTTCTAGCATTGTGATTATGGCAGAAAAAGCCGGCCCAGAAAAACCGGCTTTTAGAAGAAGTAATTTAAAAACTATTGACTTTTTGGGCTAAAATGTTATTATTTAATTGGGTATTGTCCGTTATTTTTATAGGAGGTGCGAAAAATGGAAAAATACTCCCCGATCTTTAACGTTGAAAACGAAGAACAGCTAGATGAGCTCGTAGAATTCATTGGAATGGCAAAAAGGTCTACGTCTAGCAACAATCCAGACGAAAAATTCCACCGCTCCAAGAAAAGGAGCTGGCCGGACGGCGTACGCAGGATTATCTTTAGCGATGGGCCCTGGGACTATGTGGACAGTCGCGACGGTGGCAATAACTTCGATAGAATGGTAAAAATTTACTACAACAAAAAGCCAGTACTCATAATGCACTGCGAAGGCGGGCTCACAGACGAAGTAGCAAACCCATTCAAAGATGAAGTTTACATATGCTTAAGAAATGCGTTGCGCAACTTTGATCCCAAAGAGCCTTGGCGCGGACCGGAAGAGTTCAACGACGAAAGCGGCTTTAGCTACCGCTCTAAGATCGTAAGAAAAAGCAAAAAGGATTTCTATATCGAAGAAGAAATCCATGAGCCCTACGGGGCTACATTATATAAAGCTATTTGTAAATGCAGCTTTGTATAAATGTACAAATCTCGCCGTCGCTAAGGTAGCGGCGGCTTTTTCTTGGGCTGGCTTTATAGAGAGGAAAATGGTATAATACGACTATGGTAAAATTCACGATAATTACGCTGTTTCGGGAGGCTTTAGAGCCGTACCTTAAAACTTCGATGATGTGGAAAGCTACCGAGAAGGGCTTGGCGGAGTTTGATTTTGTGGATTTGAGAGAATTTGGTCTAGGACCGCATAAATCAGTAGACGATACGCCTTACGGGGGCGGAGATGGGATGCTACTGCGCTGCGAGCCGGTGTTTAATGCGATAGAGTCGGTGAAAGCCAAAGATCCGGATGCCAAAGTAATTTTACCTACCCCCGTAGGAGAAATCTGGAATCAAAAGATGGCGCAGGATTTCGCCAAGATGGCTGAGGATGCACACTATATTATATTGTGCCCGCATTATGAGGGCTACGACGAGCGGATTTTGTCGATCGTGGATTATAAAATTTCTCTAGGGAAATATGTGCTAACTGGGGGGGAGCTACCGGCACTGATTATTATTGATTCTGTAGTACGGCTAATTCCGGGGGTGCTGGGGGGCGAAAAATCAGCCGAAATAGAGAGTTTTTCGGATGGTGATAACCTAGAATACCCACAATACACCAAACCTTATGATTTTCGCGGCATGACGGTGCCGGATATTCTGCTCTCTGGTAACCACGGTGAAATCGCCAAATGGCGCGCGGAGCATAGCGGGAAAGTCAAGCAGTAGCCTGAATTATGATATAGACTGGACAAATAAGCAAAAGTGTGATATAATTAAGGCGTGAGTGGCTCCCTATATCCAAGAGGCGCCACCAGTAACTTAATAATGATTGCTTTTTTGAGAAAGGATGTGATTTTCTTGGCTAGACCAAGAGATTATCAAAAAGAATGCATTTCTGCGCTTACCAAGGCAAGGGCGGGAGGCAAACATAAGGCTTTGGTAGTAATGGCGAGTGGTTTAGGCAAAACCTTAACTGCCATCTTTGACGTAAAGAATTATCTAAAAGTGAACCCTGCGGCGCGCGTGCTGATGCTCTGCCACTCAGCAGACATCTTACGCCAAACCAAGGAGGTTTTCAAAACTGAATTCGGCGATGAGTATTCTTATGGCCTCTACAATGGCCAAGAGAAAGCTTGCCGTAAAACCGATTTTCTCTTTGCAAATCTGCAATCCGTAGATTTGCATAAAGAGGATTTTGACCCACAGGATTTTGACTACATTATTGTAGACGAGGCCCATCATAGTGCTGCTCCTACTTACGGACGCAATATCGAGTACTTCGAGCCAGATTTCATCTTGGGGTTAACAGCAACACCAGATCGTATGGATGGCCAGAAACTCGATCAATTCTTCGGCGATGAACCCGTATATTCGAAAGATTTGATAGAAGCCATCAGGGAAGGCCTTTTATCAGATATTGATTACTACGTGGAAATCGACGAAGAAAACCGCCAACGTATCCGTGAAATAATAGGCGAAGACACGAATATCACATATGCTGATATAGACGGTTTGGCGACAAATAACTATACGGCTAACGAGGACGTAGTGGCAAAGATTCATGAGCAGCTCGCCAAGATGGAAG
>CAYOTX010000036.1:0-4572 GCA_964407015.1 uncultured Candidatus Saccharibacteria bacterium | reverse complement strand
TGCTTCGCCCCTTCGGCGGCAAAATCTACCTAAAGGTAAATTTTGCCTTTATGTCTCTCGATAACAATGAATCATGTAATCGCACTACTTTTTAGTTTTGGTAGTTTTCTTCTTCGCACCACCTCTTGTGCCACGCCTCGTAGTTTTCTTAGGTTTATTGGCGAGCATTTCTTCAGCCTGTTCGCGAGTAATCGTCTTCGGATCAGTTTCTTTTGGCACTTTTACATTATTATGCCGCCCCGGCCCTTTTACATATGGCCCGTAGGCGCCATTGATAATCATTATTTCGCCCCAGTCAGCAATAATCGAATCCACCTTAGCCTGATACAGAGGTAATGCTTCTTCTAGAGTTACAGTATAGGGGTCAAAATCTTTCATTGGGATATTATATTTGCCGCCCTTTAGATATGGCCCGAATGGCCCATTGGCGGCAATTAGTTCCGCCCCGTCGGGCGCTTTGCCTAAGTTTCGCGGTAAAGCCGGCAAGGCCAACTGTTTCAGGGCTTGTTCCAAATTAACCGTCTTCACGGATTTTCGTTTTGGTAATGGTGCAAAACGCGGCTTCTCGCCAGCCTCCTTTTCATTATCTCCCAACTGAATAAATCCACCATTTTTCCCGACTTTAGCATAGATTGGTTTGCCAGTTTCCGGATCATGACCAAGCAGGCGCGCGTTATTATACCGCTCTACTCCATTAGCAATTAGCACGGTATCGCGAAACGGCCCATAAAAATCCTTTAGCATTTTTACGCGCTCCAGCTTCGCATCTGCCACTAGATCCAAATCCTTTTCAATATTTGCAGTAAACTTATAATCTACGATATTTTTAAAATTGTCAGTCAGGAACCCAGACACTAGCTCGCCAATTGGGGTAGGAATCAATTTTCCTTTATTTGCACCAAATTTCTCTTTCACTACTTCGCGAGATACGGTACTATTAATGGCCTTCAATTCTACCACTTCGCGCTCTTCCCCCTCGCTTTCACCCTTTATTACATAACCACGCGCTTGGATTGCGCTCATAATTGAAGCATAAGTAGACGGCCGGCCAATCCCTAACTCTTCTAGTTTTTTCACTAATGAACCTTCAGTGTATCTTGCTGGTGGTTTAGCGAAAGTCTGCCGCGCAGTAATCTCTTGGCAGGTTAATTTATCCCCTTTAGCTACTTTTGGCAGTTCTAAATCTTTAGACTTTCCATAGACCTTGAGAAATCCATCAAAAATTACTACCTCGCCTTTCGCCACAAATATCCCTGTTTTATTGGAACTTTGCTGTATGCTACCCTCGGTCGCAATTTTGATGGTAGTCTTGGCCACCTTGGCATTTGCCATTTGCGTAGCTACCGTCCTCGCCCAAATCAAGCGATATAGCCGCTTTTCATAATCGTTTTTCCCTGCATCTAATCTGGCAATATTGGTCGGCCGGATCGCTTCATGCGCCTCTTGCGCACTAGCATCCTTAGTCTTAAAATGCCGCACCTTTAGATAATTTTTGCCAAAATTCTCTTCAATATAGCTAGAAATCGCCCTGATCGCCTGGTTGGATAAATTTAGAGAATCTGTTCTGTGGTAAGTAATCAAGCCAGCCTGGTACAGCCCTTGCGCTGCACTCATAGTGGTACGCGAAGCAAATCCTAATTTAGAGTTGGCTTCTATCTGTAACGCTGCCGTAGTAAATGGTACTGGGTTCGCCTTGCTCCCCTCTGTTTCTTCTACATCGGCCACGGTGAAAACTGCGTCACCTAGGCTTTCCAGTAAACTATGTGCGCCATCTTCAGTTTCTGGTCCTTTTCCTTCTAGTACGGCATCAAAACCTGCCTCATCTGCAACAAATTTTCCGGTAACTTTAAAACTGAATTTGCTTTCGAATTTTTCAATATCCTTCTCGCGCTCTACTACCAAGCGTAGTGCCGGGCTCTGCACTCGCCCTGCCGATATCGCTCCTGGTACTTTTTTTCGCACAATATCAGATAAATCATACCCCACCAGCATATCTAAGGTTTGCCTAGCTTGCTGGCTGGCCACCATATCCATATCTACCGTTCGCGGGTTTTGGATCGCTGCATCTAGTGCCGGCTTGGTAATTTCATGAAAAGTAATCCGTGCAGTATCTTTCGGTAATTTCAACACTTCGCATAGGTGCCACGAAATAGATTCTCCTTCGCGGTCTTCATCCGTCGCGAGCCATATTTTATCTGCTGCTTTAGCTTCCTTTTTTAGCTCAGTAATAATAGATTTATGCCCCGGGTCTATTTCGTAGGTTACATCAAAAGTAGCTTTGTCTACTTTGGTATCTTTGCGAATATGTCCCACGCTGGCCAACACCTTAAAATCATTACCGAGATACTTCTCGATGGTATGTGCCTTCGCCGGACTCTCTACTATTACTAAATTTTTTGCCATATAATTATAATATCACACCTTGCAAGCATAGGCATCATATCCAGTAGTTTATATCATCTTAGGCCGTTTACTTTTTTGTTTTTTAATTTTAGAGATCTTTGCGCCAAGAAAACATAAAAGCACTGTACAAACAGCGGTAAACGGAAAAATTAGAATGGCTTCGGCCCCGGAACATTGAGAACCGCTACAATTGTACATCGTTAAAGCTGCACTTATTAATACTATAAACTGCATCACCAAAAAAGGAAAAAGAAAAGCCCAAAATATGCGACAAGTTAACAAGCTCTTATCGTCGGCAGTCTTTTTGGAGCGACCGTACTTTTTGCTAGCAATTATTATCGATATAACTATGTAATAAGCCAGACAAATATATGGCAAAACATATACAATGCCGTTAATAAATTGAATGTTATGTAAATTAGTTAGCAAATTATATAGAATAATAATTATGGGTAAACTCAATACTGCGCCAACTAAAAGTTTTCCAATAAACTCAGATTCCTTTTTGTCTTTATGCTCATTCATAATTTAATTATACCATATTGCTTTTATGCTAAATCAAAAAACCGTCAGGTAAGGGTGGGCATCACCTGACGGTATTTCGGCCCTCTAACGCTTCACTACTATACCGGGTGAACCCCGGAGCGTAACCCACCTCACACAATTGGGGCCCGCCGGTTAGAGGGATTGCTATGCCTTCGAAATGAGCCTTTCTAAGTGGAGGTAATACTTAAAAACTTGTGAACCATGAAGAAATTCAAAAGTCGAAAGGGTTTCAAAAGCACGCAATTTCTGCTACACTGGAAGTAGTATAGCCGAAATTATAATTTATTTAGGTGCGGTGTGGTGCACTTTTTGTGCCCCAACTGTCTTCATTATATCACACGAGGTAAAATATGTCAACACTTTTTTCACACTTTTTTACAAAAATCAATCAAATTTCACCCCTAGAAGCGGATTTTACAGAGGTGTTAAACACTATTGCGCTTAAGCCTAAAACATTGTATTTTTATGGTAAAATGCCAGAAAATATGGTCAAAACGCCAAAATCCACAAAAAATAAACAACATAAAACTAGCCAAAAATCAAGTGCCAAAAACCGAACAGAGCGCCCTAAAGTGGTAGCCATCGTAGGTGCGCGCCACAATACTAGATACGGCGAAGAAGTAGCCTACAAAATGGCTTACGAATTAGCTAAAAAAGGCGTGATCATTGTATCTGGCATGGCCTTTGGCATAGACAGCATCGCTCACCGAGGTTGCCTCGATGCCGGTGGTGCTACTGTAGCGGTGCTTGGTACTCCTATAGACCATATTTACCCCACTCAGCACAAACCCCTCGCTGGAGAAATTATAGAAAAAGGCGGTGCGGTAATTAGCGAATATGCGCCGCGCCATACTTCCCCTAAAGTTCCCCTAGCTCCTGGCGAATATGTGGACAAAATTACTGGCGAGCGCCTAATAGAGCCAAAAGTATCATTTTTGCACCGTAATCGCCTAGTTTCTGGCCTGGCAGATATAGTAGTGGTAGTAGAGGCGGCAGAAAAGTCCGGCTCGCTCAATACTGCTGCTCATGCCTTAGAACAAGGTAAAGAGGTATTTGCCGTACCGGGCAATATTACCAACCCTTATTCCCAGGGGTGCAATAAGCTAATCCGCCAGGGCGCCAACCCCTATACTGGGTCAGACGATTTATTGCGTCTGCTTTTCCCTGAAGCTTATGTCAAAAAACCTAAAAAGTCCGCCCAAACCCTACTTTTTGGCGACACAGATGAAGAAACGGCTATTTTGCAGGCTCTTGCCCAGGGCTTGCGGGCTGGCGAAGACATTATGAAGGCGTTAAGCATGCCCGCTGCTACTTTTAATCAAACTATGACTTTGCTAGAAATTAAAGGCGCCGTCCGCTCCCTCGGCGCCAACAACTGGAGCTTAAGCTGAAACATTAGCGGATTTTTGTTGATTTTTGGTGGGTGGGCGTGGTAAAATAAGAATGCAAACATATAATTGGTTACGAAGAGCGCTGTATTTTATTAGATACAGCCCCTCAAAGAAGAAAATGGCACCGTAAGGTATACCATTCTTTGAGTGGCGATAAGCGCTTGATCAATTGTATGTTTGCACCCCTTGCGGTGCCATTTTTGTAATATACCCCGTTTACAAGTGGCACCAC
>CAYOTX010000035.1:0-4670 GCA_964407015.1 uncultured Candidatus Saccharibacteria bacterium | reverse complement strand
TAGCATACACTAAGTATCCATCTTTATCATTACAAATCGTATTAATTTCTGTAGTACCAATATCTTTAAGCTCTTGTCCACTGACCATACTAGCAGCATGTTCTGCCGTAACATTGCCAGACAAAGTACAGGAAGTAGGTAGACTAATGCGTATACTATCTGAGGAGGAATTAGCTGAGGAACGCGGCAGAGTTAATACAAACACAGAAACTAAAAGAAGTAAAACCACTACCGCGCTAGACCATTTAAAGAAATGATAATAGAATTCTGTATAGCTATTTGTTTTGTCTTGTTTGCTGCCCATTTTACCTCACCTATAGTTTAGTTTGATTAACTTGTCTTTGCATAATTCATTAATGTTGAGGGACATGAAGGCAAAATCTGCCTCCGGCAGATTCTTGCCGCCGAAGGGGCGGAGTGATGTGATAAAATTTCTTATCACATCACGTAGCTCCCGAAACATAATGAATTATGCAAAAGTACATTTCGGCTTGTGGTGCCATTTGTAAAACGGGGTATATTACAAAAATGGCACCGCAAGGGGTGCAATATCCAATCATCTGTCACTAGCATTAGCAGCAAAACAAACAATTTGATGCCTTACGGCGCCATTTCTGCTTATTTTGCTGCTGTATACTAAAAAGTGCTAGTTTTCACTCGATGATTGAATATTGCACTTTTAGTATAGCACAAATGTTTTACTTTGTATAAATAGAAATCCTTGCGGCCGCATACTTACGCGTTTTTTGTAGAATTAACCCATTTATCTCTGGTGCCTCCTCGGGGTGAGAAAGCGCAAAAACTCCACCTTTTTCCAAAAACTTCGCTAAATTTTCTATACCCCGCAGGTCAAAGTTGTCATACGGTGGGTCCGCTAGTATCACGTCAAAATTCCTAGGTGGCAAGAAATTTTTTGCATCCCATTCGGATACACTAGCTTGCTCAGCTAGGCCTAATTCGGCTAGATTTTTGCGAATTATCCCAGCTGTGCGCGGATTTTTCTCTACAAACATCACATAGTTCGCCCCGCGCGAGAGAGCTTCTATCCCTAGCGCCCCCGAGCCAGCGTATGCATCCAGCACCACCGCCCCTGGCAAATGGTCGGCAATCATATTAAAGAGTGCCAACTTCTCCCTCGCCCCCATGGGGTGAGTGAGCTTCGAATTAGGGGACCTAATAGCCCTGCCCCTAAATTCCCCAGATGTGATCTTGATATTATCCATTAGTTTAGCGTAGTTATTTGCTGGTATTTGGTAATACCGCTCATCAATTCCTTATATTTTACCATATTTTCTGGATTTTTCAAGAATTTTGCCACGTCCTCTTGGGCGCGATGAATCAACCTAGTATCAGATAAAGTAGCAATGCGTAGATCTAACGCTCCATGTTGTAATGCCCCATAAATCTCCCCTGGCCCACGCAGTTTTAAATCTATTTCTGCTAGATGAAATCCATCGGTGGATTTTTCTAGCTCTCTTAGCCGCTGTGATGGCCTTGCATCGCCAGAGGTAAGTAGATAACAAAAAGACGCTTTGCTTCCCCGCCCTACACGACCTCTTAACTGATGCAGCTGCGCTAGGCCGTAGCTTTCGGCATTTTCTATCGCCATCAGGGTAGCATTTGGTACATCTACCCCCACTTCTACCACTGTGGTAGATACTAATATCTGTATTTCACCTCTAGAAAACCTTTCCATCGCCGCATCCTTTTCGGCTGGCTTCATCCGCCCGTGCAGAAATTCGATTTTCACCCCTGGAAAATCCCGTTGCATCTTAGCACAGCGTGATTTTACTGAGGTAGTCTCGGTGCGCGGATCGTCATCTATGGCTTTGCATATCCAATAGACCTGACTTCCTTGAGCCAAAGTTTCACGAATTTTAGGATACAAAATCTCTCTAGTTTCTACCTCTGTTAAAATTTTTGTAGTAATTGGCTGCCGCCCCTTTGGTAGTTCATTTAAAATAGACACATCTAAATCTCCAAATACCGTAAGTTGTAAAGATCGCGGTATAGGGGTGGCCGTCATCGCGAGTAGATGCGGCGCTAGTCCATCTGGGGATTTTAGCAGTAATTTTTGCCGCTGCTCCACCCCAAACCGATGTTGTTCATCTATGATTACTAGCGCCAAATCCTGAAATTCCGTATCATCGGTGAGCAGCGCGTGCGTACCTATTACAAAGTCTATTTTCCCGCTGGCTATCTGTTTTTTGAGCTCTGCCTTTTTCTTGGTCGCCCCAGTCAGTAGGGCGGTTTTTACGCCAAATTTCTTCAAAATTTTACTTAACCCTTCGTAATGCTGGGTAGCCAGGATGGCGGTAGGCGCCAAAAGCGCCACCTGTCGCCCCTGCAAAATCACCTCGTAGGCTGCTAGGGCCGCTACTACCGTTTTGCCGGCCCCCACGTCTCCCTGGAGTAATCTGTTCATTGGGGTATCTTTTTCCATATTTTGGAAAATTTCCCACGCCGCCAATCTTTGCGCCCCCGTTAGCTGAAACGGCAATTTTGTCACAAACTCCTTGATTTTCGCCGCATTAAAGGGTATTTTCTCGGCTTTTAACTTATCGTTCTCTTGGCGGTTGAGTTTGGCTGCCAGTATTAGCTCAAATAGTTCCTCGTAGGCCAGATAATCTCTGGCGTTTTGGGCGGATTTTAGCGAATTCGGAAAATGAGCGTAAAATAGGGCATTTTTACGCGTGCCAGGCTTTACTGTGGGGAGTAAATCAGGGATTTCGCTGAATTTATTGCGTGAATTTACCATCAATCTCTTGAAATCATGCGATTTCATCGCTCCGTGGGCCACGTAGACGGGGCTTAGGCCGTTTTTAGGGTCTATATCGGCTACCTCGGCGGCAGACGGCGAAATTAGGCTGTAGCGTCCGTTTTTGAGCTCAAAATTGCCAGTAAAATAGTATTCTTTATCTGGCGAGAACTGTTTTATGCGGTAGCCCTGGTTAAACCATACTACCTTTACCGCCCCTGTATTATCTCTGACTACTCCTTCGGTGATAGATAAGCGCCTACGTTTGGCCCGGCGGGTAGATAAGCTATCTATTTTGCCCTTGATCACTACTTTACCTGGGCGCATTTCGGCGATAGATTCTGCCGCCTGGAAGTTTTCATAGTCGCGCGGAAAATTATAAAAAAAATCCCACACCGTGCGGATGCCCGCCTTTTTCAAAATCTCCGCCCGCTTCGGCCCTACTCCCTGTAAACTCTCTACCCCAGCAAACAAGTTCATAAACTCATTATATCATAGTGCTATCTAAGGAAAATCGTACGGAAAGCTTGCGAAAAGGCCGCAAGATATTTCTTTTCTCACGGCCTTTGGTTAATGATTACTTCCTATTCTTGAATCTGATTAGCTCCTTGGGAACCCCAGCCTTAAGCAGGGCTTCGTTCCACCCCCCAAACCTTCTATATTGAGTAGTACTAGGCATATTTGGATCATTCTCAACTTCTCTTTTCGTGGGCGCACGCTCTAATGAATCTGCCTTCTTTTTTAGTAATGCCAAAAGCTTATCATCACTTAGCTGCCTAGGGCTTCGACGGTTGGCTTTTAGTCCAGCTATTTTTAATACATCATTCCAGGACTTAGTCTTGAACCTTTCGTAAAACAATGTACAACTTGGTAGCCACTCACACATATTTACCTCCTCCAATGTAGGTGACTTGCCTATTTTCATAGAGAATTCTCGCAACATATCCAAAAGCTCATCGTTGCTTTTAAATCTGAAGCTTTTTACGTTAAAACCGGCTGCGATAGTGGCTTTTGTATATGAGTCGCCAAATCTTTTTGCATAAAGATGGGAGCTGGGCAGCTCATCACAGTCATTCACTTCTCTTATTGTCGGTACATGGCCGAGCTTAGATGCGAGCCATCGGAGTTTTTCAAGCATTTCATCATTTGATATATCGGTATTATGATTTATATTCAACCCAGCCCTAATCAAAGCCTTGTTAAACGAATTAAATCTCAGCATATACATTTCGCTATTAGGCATCCATCTGCAGCAGTTAACATCCTCGACCGTTGGCGTGTGTCCAATCTCTCTAGCTAATTTTCTTAGCATCTCTATCAGGTCGTCATCAGACAAATTCCACGACCGACCTACCTTACTCATTATGTCTATTAGCTCTAGGCCAACATCTTCATAGCTTTCGTGCCCGCCCAGATGCAGGTTGAAATACCCATATCCGGGACCACCTTTGCTGTTGCCAGCACCTGGCTTCTTGTTTTCTTTGTCGGTAACACTAAATTGTCCTTCAAAGTCCATAATCTGCCGGATTCTAGCACCAGTGCCCACAAAATCCATCACTACTACTTTTTCTTTGCTTTCGGCCTTGCGAAGTCCTCGTCCTAGCTGTTGCAAGAAAATAGTTTTAGACTGTGTAACTCTTAAAAATACCACTACATCCGTGCGTGGGATATCTATACCCTCATTAAACATATTAACAGTAATGATGGTTTTGATATTGCCGCGGCGGAATTTTGTAATATTCTCGTCGTTGGTCATGCTATCGTATTTGGAATAAACGATGGCGGATTCATCTGGCATCAGCGCATGAATAGCATCTGCATGTTCGATGGTTTGGCAAAAGATGACGGTGGTAGGATCTTCCATCTTGGCGAGCTGCTCATGAATCTTTGCCACTACGTCCTCGTTAGCCGT
>CAYOTX010000034.1:0-5343 GCA_964407015.1 uncultured Candidatus Saccharibacteria bacterium | reverse complement strand
AAACAGAAAGGTGAGCAGAAGTGAAATTAAAATTCACAAACAAAATGAAAGGTGCGAATAAGTTTAACAATAAAGCAGGTATTGTTAGTAGTATTAGCAGTAGTAATAATGTTAATAGGCAATGTCTTAGCGCTGATGGCTTTTCACTTCTTCCGTCAGCGCTACGACCTTGCTTATTTTGTTTGGCGTTAGTATTAGCTTCTGGTTTTGTCATATTAGGGATTAATACTAATAATACTTTTGCTTCTACCTATAGTATTTCTATGAATGTACCTAGTTCAATAAATATGGGGGCATCTGCAGCAGGTAATGGAGCTAAAGTTACAGAAAGCGATATTACAGTAATATCTACTTGTCCTAGTGGATATACGGTAAATATAGTAGGACCTAGTGATGCTACACTATATAAAGATGGCGATAGCAGTAATAGTGAAAGCAATAACAGCACTAACTATATAGAAGCTTCTACTGGTACGAAGAATAATCCAGCAAGTATTACTGGTAATAACTTAAATACTTGGGGGTATACATTAACTCATGGTAATAACATTAATAATGATACCTTTATAGGACTAACTAATAGTACGGTAGAATTAACATCTGCTAGTAGTGCTACTTCTAGTAGTGGAGTAGTGATACCGGTATACTATGGGGTAAGTGTAGACACTAATAGAACAGCTGGTACCTACCAAATGGCAAATAGTGGAGCTATTACTTATACCCTTACTACAGACATTAGCTGTACTAGCTACCAAGTAGCATTTAATAGTAACGGTGGCACAGGTACTATGGATAGCCAATGGATTACTGAAGATACTGCTACAGCGCTAACTACAAACACCTTTACTGCACCTAGTGGATTATACTTTGGCGGCTGGAACACTGCGGCTGATGGAAGTGGCACTGACTATACTAATGGAGAAACGGTAACAGACCTTGCTGCAGTAGGACAGACTATTAACCTATATGCTCAATGGACGGATTGTCCGGCAAACACCATTTGTTATGATAAAAATGATACTGTAGTAGTGGGTAATGCAACAGGTACTATGGGCAACCAATCTGCTACATCTAATGCAGACAACACACTAATGGCTTCTAACTTCTCACTAGCAAACTATGGCTTTGCTGG
Source organism: uncultured Candidatus Saccharibacteria bacterium (assembly GCA_964407015.1). GTDB lineage: Bacteria > Patescibacteriota > Saccharimonadia > Saccharimonadales > Saccharimonadaceae > Nanosyncoccus. The sequence continues at coordinate 4,211 of CAYOTX010000034.1, read as the reverse complement.
ATGGAGCAAGAAAGCTAATGCTGATACTAGTATGAATGATGATGACAACGATGGTAGCTATGAATACAACTACACTATCTATGGTCCTAATGCTACTATAAACCCAGGTAACCTATCTGCAGGAGGCATGAAACTCTATGCAGTATGGGTACCACTAGCCAAAGATAAAGACAATAATAACCTAACTTTCCAAACTAGCGGATTACTCACTAAACAACTTACTGATACAGCAAATGACACACTAGCTAGTAAACCTAATGGCTATGTAACAGCTCTAAAAGACGAAAGAGATAACCAAGTTTATGCTATAGCTAAGCTAGCAGATGGTAACTATTGGATGATAGAAAACCTAAGACTAGATAATAACTCTACTACGCCAAACTGGGGCAATGATAACCTTAGCCAAGGCTTTGGTGGAGTGTTTCATGGGTTGGCAGATGCAGAAACAGCCAACTTTAGTGACTCTACTGTAGCTAATAGTTTGTATAGTACTGACGGTAGTAATGACACATACAATATAACATACCCCACTGATGACCCAGGTTACTTAGGTTATCGCATGCCAAGATACAACAATGTTAATACAGCTTCAAGGGTAAACAATCCGACTACTGGCGGCGGAAATATATATTCTTATGGTAATTATTATACCTGGGCGGCGGCGATAGCGAGTACCGAGTACTATACCGCATATTCTGCTTCTGATGCGGCTGGGACCTCTATTTGCCCGAAGAATTGGCAGTTGCCACTAGGCGTTCGGAGTACTGGTACTTTAGAGAATGGGTCAAGTGACGCAAACAACCGAGTGGGTGGCTTCTCATACCTAGATCGTAAGATGGGTGGTACTGGCGCAAGCCAGAGTAGTACGGCTGGTACGACACAGTCCAAAATCTGGCGTAGTTTCCCGAATAATTTCCTTTATTCCGGCAACGCCGGTAGTAGAGGCAGCAGCGGGAGCTACTGGTCTTCCTCTGCGTACGACGGTGGCATCGCTTACATATTGTACCTCGGCAGGACAAGTCCGCGCCCAGGTACGGATTTCAACAATAATTTCAACGGCTTAACCGTTCGTTGTGTTCTCGGCTCATAGGTTTGGCTCCCGGATTTAAAAATCTTATATTTTATGCTTGACGTGAGGAAACTGGTGTGGTAGTATAGATATCACGACGCTGTGCACCCGAAGCAAAGTGTCGGAGTTCGTTAGCAGTTCATCGTATCGTATACTACAACCTACTTTCCTAGATTTTGAAAGGAGGTGCGTATATGAAAAAGTATGTTTATGCCTTGGCCCCGACGAAGGGGTTGCTTGCTTCCATAGGAGAAGCGATATTGCTTGCCGTATGCGGCGAGCCGACAATAAGGCCTAACACCTTGGTACGCGTTAACCAAGGGTCTGTTTTAGACGACTTAGATAATTACGCTATTAACACAAGACCAAATATTTATTTGGGAGACGTGCGGTCTTTTCCGAGACGCGACGGAATCGTATCTAACTATCTGATACCGTACGCCTCTTAGCCATAAGACTTACTGCTAATGAACGGCACCTTAAAACAACGATTAGTCCATAAATACCCTGGTAGGCGGGGTCGTAATATTTTATTAAATATCTTTTAAGATTAAGGGTAGTTAATACATACATTAGTGACCTATCACTACCTACTGTTCTACCATGGAGTGAAGTTGCTATTACTACTATTCAAAACGACACCTCACCTATAGACTTCCTCGCCTACTTTATATGAGCGATCGTTGTTTGTCTCACCCCGGTCGTCAGCAGGCCGGGGTTTTCTTCGCCCCTGTTAATATTGACATTTTTCATAAAGTGTGCTATAATAGTAAGAGTTGAGTGGTTGCGAGCTCAATGTCTAAAATTGGAGGTGCAAACAAATGAAAAAATTTTTCATGTTTCTCGCAAGAACATTTAAAACAACTAGAGGTAATTGGTATAAGCCAAATAGGTGGTCTGATTGTGCTAGCAAATTAGGAGGAACTTTTAGATCAGATGTAGCCGTAAAAAATATTACAAATGATATCTATTGGGGTATATTCCCTGGGGAATGGAGTAAAGCCTGGGGAAATAATCCCAACATGGTTTATGATCTAGAAAAGGAAGTACGGACGCTGATTGAACGACTCAATAGTTATGATCTATACCTAGATTGGTACAGTGGCGAGCTTTGGCTAGTAAAATCCCATTGTTCTATGCCGGTAGGAATGTTTTTGACTTATCTTAAAGGTAGTAAAAACGTAAACCCGGGTTACATAAATAGCGTGTTAAGTGAGTGGACTGGAATGAGCGAAGAAGAAATCAAAGATGTCTACAAAAAGCTAGTCGTTCTAATGCGTGACGAATTGATCTGCGAACATCGCGGGGAGAGTTCGCTCTTATATATAAGAGTAAACGTAAATATACATATTGGCGCCGTAGTACGACCGGATCTTGCGTTTTAATCCTCTCAAGTTGTTTTGGGGGCCCCAAGAAGATCTTGGGGCTTTTTCTTGCCAAAAATACATTTTATTTTTTGAATAGATATGGTATAATTTGGAAAAATATGTTTTGTTTTTGAGCGTGGAGCTAAAAACGAGAAAAATAATAAAGTAAAAGGAGCATATGGCTACTGGAATTAAGAGTTTGGCTGACATGCGCAATATTGGTATTATTGCTCACATTGATGCCGGTAAAACCACTACCTCGGAGGCGATTCTTTATCGTACCGGGCTAAAACACAAAATCGACCTAGTAAAGGGCGGCACCGGTGGTGCTGACACCGACTGGATGGAACAGGAAAAGGAACGCGGCATCACTATTACTTCTGCTGCGGTGACGGTATATTGGAAAAATCATCAAATTAATATTATCGATACCCCGGGGCATATCGACTTTACCGCTGAGGTAGAGCGCAGTCTTCGCGTGCTAGACGGTGCCGTAGTGGTATTCGACGGTAAAATGGGTGTGGAAGCGCAAAGTGAGACCGTATGGCGCCAGGCTACCAAATATGGTATCCCGCGCATCTGTTTTGTAAACAAAATCAATCAAATTGGTGGTGATTTTTATAAGTCTCTAGATTCTATTCACAAGCGCTTGTCTAAAAATGCAGTGGCGATTCATTTACCAATTGGGTTTGAAAAAGATATTTGCGGCGTGGTAGATTTGATTGATATGAAGGCTTACACCTATAAGGATTATGCCGATCACGAATTAACCGTGGGCGAGATTCCTGAAGATATGAAGGAGAAGGCCAAAAATGCTCGCTCTATGTTGATCGAAGAAGCTGTGCAGGCTGATGAGAATTTGATGAACAAATTCTTTGAAGAGGGCGAAGATGCGATTACGGTAGACGAGCTAAAGGCAGCTCTGCGCAAGCGCGTGCTAGACGGTGACTTCTTCCTGGTAACTGGTGGCGATGGCCGCGGTGTAATCGTAGAAAAGGTACTAGATCTGATGACCGATTATTTACCTTCACCGCTAGATCGTGACCAAGGCCAAACTGTGGGTGTAAACCCAAAGACTGGCGACCAAGTTATTCGCAAGGCTGAGAACTCCGAGCCTCTCACCGCACTAGCATTTAAGATTGCAACCGATCCATTCGTAGGCAAGCTAATCTTCATCCGCGTGTATGCTGGTAAATTAAAATCTGGCGATACGGTACTAAATGCCACGACTGGTGATAAGGAACGTATCGGGCGCCTAGTACGGATGCATGCAAACGACCGGAAAGATATTTCAGAGATTGGTGCTGGCGATATTGCCGCGGTAGTAGGGTTAAAGAATTGTACCACCGGTACTACGCTTTGCGACCCAGCCCACCCGATTCTATTAGAGTCTATTGAATTCCCAGATCCACCGGTATCTATCGCGGTAGAACCAAAGACTAAGGCCGACCAAGAAAAAATGGGCATTGGCCTGTCTAAGATGGCAGAGGAAGATCCAACTTTCCGCGTACACACCGATGAAGAAACCGGCCAGACTATTATTTCTGGTATGGGCGAGTTGCATTTAGAGATTATTATCGACCGCTTGAAGCGCGAACATAATGTAGACGCTAATACTGGTGCGCCGCAGGTAGCCTACCGTGAGACTATTCGTGGTACTGCCGAAGCCCAGGGTAAGCATATCAAGCAGTCTGGTGGTCGTGGTCAGTATGGTGATGTATGGATTAAGTTTGAGCCAAACGAACCAGGGAAAGGCTTTGAGTTTATCGACCAAA
>CAYOTX010000033.1:0-5419 GCA_964407015.1 uncultured Candidatus Saccharibacteria bacterium | reverse complement strand
AATAAGAAAACTAATAAAATGATCGTGCGCAGTCGCCACGAAGGAAAGAGGAGATAATGTCGAGGAGTTTGAAAAAAGGTCTATTTGTAGACTACAAGCTTGCGAAAAAAGTTGCCGCACTTTCCAGCGAAGACCGCACCGTAATAAAAACTTGGGCGCGCCAATCTACAATTTCGCCAGAAATGGTAGGTCGGACAATTGCTGTACACAACGGTAAAGTACACGTACCAGTATTTATTTCGGAAAATATGGTTGGGCATAAGCTGGGCGAATTTGCGCCAACTCGTAAATTTAAGCGCCATGGTGGCAAGAAAGCTGCAGAAGCTGCGGCTGCGAAAGGGAAATAAATTATGGCGGAAACTTATTTTGCACACGCATATGAAAAGGGTATCGACTCTCAGCCACGCAAGACTAACATTGTGGCGAGCTTGGTACGCGATAGATATGTAGCAGACGCAGTAGTAATTTTGGAACACACTCCACGCCGGGCTGCACGCGCAGTGCTAAAGGCGGTGGAATCGGCAAACGCGAATTTGTTAAATAATTCAAAGGTGTCGATCGATCCAAAGACTATTCGGATTGCGAGAATTTTTGTAACTAGCGGTACACGGATGCGCCGGTACAAACCAGCTTCCCGTGGACGCGCGCTTCCATACGAGAAGATTAGTAGTAACATATTCGTCGAGGTCGCCGGCGAAGAGAAAGTAAAGAAAGCTGCCGAGAAGGCTGACAAGCCAGTAAAGGCAGAGGCGAAAAAGGAGAAAAAGTAATATGGGTCAGAAGGTTAATCCCATCTCTTACCGTCTCCAGATCAGCAAAGATTGGTCGAGTAAGTGGTTTACCCGCAAGGCAGACTTTCGGCGCTGGCTGGTAGAAGACGACAAAATTCGCAAGACGATAGAAGAGCGGTTTAAAGCTCGTCCAACTATCGCTCGGGTGAATATTGAACGCTCCGCCAATCTTACCACAATTACCATTTTGACAGCCAAAGCTGGCGCGGTGATTGGTAAGCAAGGTGCGGGTATCAATGAGCTGAAAAAGCAAATTGAAAAGATTGTTGACGGACCAATCCGGATCAACGTAGAAGAAGTTAAAAAACCAGAGCTAAACGCTAAGCTAGTAGCTGAAAATATTGGCTTCCAGCTAGGTAAGCGGATGAATTTCCGCCGCGCAGTAAAGATGGCCTTACAATCTACCATGAACGCAGGTGCTAAAGGTGTGCGTATCGAGGTAGCGGGCCGGCTGAACGGTGCAGAAATGAGCCGTCGTGAGAAGTTTATTGAGGGCTCGGTGCCACTACATACACTTCGTGCTGACATAGATTTCTATTGTCACCATGCACCAACTATTGCTGGTATCGTAGGCGTGAAGGTTTGGATTTATAAGGGGGAAAAGTAAGATGGCTATTTTGATTCCAAAGAAAGTACCACATCGTAAGGTACGCAAAGGTAAAAATGCAGGTGTTGCTACGCGTTGTAATACGGTGGCGTTTGGTGAATATGGCTTGATGTCGCTAGATAATGAGCGCATTAACTCACGCCAAATCGAGGCAGCTCGTCAGGCGATTACCCGCTATTTGAAGCGTGGTGGTAAAATCTGGATTCGGATTTTCCCACATACACCAGTATCCAAGAAACCTTTGGATGTAAAAATGGGTTCTGGTAAAGGTGAACCACAGTATTATGTAGCAAAGGTGAAGGCTGGTACAGTAATGTTTGAGGTGGCTGATGTTGAAGAAGCTAAAGCTCGCGAGGCTTTGCGCTTAGCAATGCATAAGTTGCCGGTGAAATGTAAAATTATAAAGAAAGAGGAGTTCTAATATGGCACACACATTAGTAGGGACAGTGACCTCCGACAAGCGTGATAAGACCATTACCGTCTCCATCGTAAGTCGTGAGACTCATCCACTCTATCGTAAGCAGTACACGAAAACTCGTAAATATACTGCGCACGATGAGAAAAATGAAGCCAAAAAAGGCGATCGCGTGCAAATTGCACAGGTTGCACCGATTTCTAAAACCAAGGCTTATACTTTGGTAAAGATTATCGAACGCTCGCATGGCACTGTTGAACTAAAAGAAGATGTCAACAAAGCCTATGAAGCGGAAAAGATTGGTGCAGATAAGATTGCTAAGGCTAAAGTCGAAGCTGAAGCTGCTGAAAAAGTAGTTGAGGCAGAAGGGGAGGAGGCTTAATGATTCAGCAAGAAAGTAGACTAAAAGTAGCTGACAACAGTGGCGCTAAAGAGCTTGGCGTAATCCGCGTGCTTGGTGGTACTCGGGCTAGGTATGCTCGGGTAGGCGATATCGTAACTTGTTCGGTAAAAGAAGCTGCACCAAATGGCAATGTGAAAAAGAAGGCTGTGGTGCGCGCGGTAATCGTACGCACACGTCAACCAATTCGTCGTCCAGATGGTTCAACTATCCGTTTCGACGAAAATGCAGCAGTACTAGTAAATGACGACAAGACGCCTAAAGGTACGCGTGTATTTGGGCCAATTCCTAGAGAACTTCGTGAAAAGGGCTTTATGAAGATTATTAGTTTAGCACCGGAGGTACTCTAAAATGGCACAGAATTTAAAGATCAACGACAAAGTTTTGGTGATTGCTGGCGATAACAAAGGCAAGGAAGCAAAAATCGTAAAGATTGACCGCGCTGCCGGCAAGGCTTGCCTCGAAGGTATTGGCTTAGTAGAGCGCCACATGAAAAAATCTTACTTAAACCCAGCGGGTGGTAAGAAGACTATTCATGTAGGTATCGACTTGTCTAATTTAAAGCTAGTAGAAGCGGCAAAGTTTGAGAAAAAAGCTGCTAAAAAAGATACTAAAGCTAAGAAAGGAGCTAAATAATGGCGGAAAAGAAAACGGCTGCCAAGGCTACTGCGAAGACCACGAAGTCTACAAAGGCTACCAAGTCTGCAGCGGTCAAAGCACAACCACGCCTCAAAGCTCTCTACAACAACGAGTTTAAGGCGAAATTGCAAAAAGATTTGGGGCTTGATAATATCAACCAAGTGCCAGAGCTGAAAAAAGTGATTGTGTCCTCTGGCGTAGGTAAAAAGCGCGAAGATAAGAAGTTTACCGAAACGGTGGCTCTTACTATCGCAAAAATTACCGGCCAGGCACCAACTTCACGCTTGGCAAAAAAATCTATCGCGACATTTAAAATTCGTAAAGGCATGGGCGCACCAGTAGGTTACCTCACAACTCTACGTAACGATAAAATGTATGAATTTGTAGATAGATTGATCAATATTGCTTTGCCACATGTGCGTGATTTTCATGGTGTTTCTCGCAAAGCGTTTGATAAGCAAGGTAACTATAACCTAGGCCTGAAAGAACAAACCGTATTCCCAGAAATTACTTTCGAAGATGCAGCGGCTCTTCATGGGCTAGAAGTTACGTTTATTATTAAAAATGGTTCAAAGGAAGGAAGTACCAAATTGTTAGAACTCTTTGGGATGCCGTTTGAAAAGGAGGGCAAGTAGATGGCGAAGAAATCTGCAGTACTCCGCGATGAAAAACGGCGCAAAATGTATGAAAAGTATAAAGCCAAGCGGGCTGAGCTAAAAGCAGCGGGCGATTTGGAAGGTTTGCAAAAGCTTCCACGCAACGCCTCGCCTACACGGCTAAAAAACCGTGATATGCTAGACGGTCGCCCACGCGGGTATATGCGTCAATTTGGACTTTCACGTATTAATTTCCGGGAAAAAGCTTCGAAAGGCGAAATTCCTGGTGTAACTAAGAGTAGCTGGTAAGGAGAAAGGAGAAATATGTCATTACAATCTACAGACCAAATCGCCGACCTTATCACGCGAATTCGCAATGCGATAATGGTAGGTAAAAACGAAATTCTCGTCCCTACTTCAAAACTCAAAGCCCAAGTGGTGGAAGTGTTAAAGAAAAACGGCTATGTAGCTGAGTACGAAGTAGTAGACGGCAAGCCACGCGGTGTGCTAAAAGTTACTATCTTTGAGCCTGGTATGGTAGCTAAAATCAACGAGATTTCCAAAGTGTCTAAACCAGGTCGTCGGGTGTATTCGGCAGCCGAAGATTTGCCAGTAATTAAATCTGGCCGTGGTATGATTATCGTATCTACCTCTAAAGGTCTAATGACTGGTCGCGAAGCGAAGAAAAATCGCTTAGGTGGTGATATCTTAGTAAAGGTGTGGTAATATTGACCGCTTAACACTAAAATACCACTATATATTATATATGGTGGTATTTTTGGTTTTTCTTTAACTGGGTTGGAGTATGAAATACTACGCACCAAAATTGCCAAAATCTGAATTTTGGTGCTTGGTGATATTTTCAGGTACATACCTAAAGAATGAATGGAATAGAGATGCGCGGATGTGTTTAATTGACGAGTTTGTTTGTTGAAATTATTTGGCGATACAGCGAATGGAAAAGCCGCGTTCTCCAGTGCCGTACCATTTATAAGCGGTATTGGCTGGATACACATGACTATAATCAAAACCTAGATAGTAGTTTCCGGTTGTGCTGGATCGATAACCTCCAAATGAAGCTAGATCGTTCAATTTATTACCAACTATAATGCCTCCGCGTATGAACCATAATGGTGCCTTACGAATATTGTTAAAGCCATTTGCTGCATATGGGGCTGGAGAACCAATTCTGGCGGTGGTGATATTTTGACTGTAGAGTAGATCTCCGAATTCATAAACAGATTGGCTTTCGTTGGTGGCTATAGGCAATCTCCAACTTCTAGGACAAATAGAATTTTCTGCGTTGGTGTATTGAGCAGTGAGAGTGCTAGAGTTGTTAGAGGCTATAGCCGCTGTCCAATTATAGTAATTGCCTACGTGATAATGCTTGCACTCATCCTCGCTATGATTTGCGTTTTTGCAAGCTTGGAGAGAATTAAATATAATATCATTGTCGTTGCTATCTGAAGTGTAGATGTAAATAGTGCCACCTTCGGCTGAATATGGTGTAGTCCTATTACTATTTTCCCATCCATTTGCCGTATTGTCATTATAGTTTACTATTATATTGTTCGTCGTAGTCCCAGGCTCCCAAGTCCATATACCATTGTTTTCGCTATAGCCATAGGCCGTACTATAGATACCGCTACCAGATGCAGTAGTACTAATATCCGTATTCTCTGAGGTTAATGGTGAGGTATTTGGACCATTGATGTCTAAGTCTAGGTTTTGTGTCATCCAACAATGATTGTCTTTTTCTTTAGTAACCCAGTAGATGCTGTGATCTCTAATATCTACTAGTCGTGATGAAGTAGATTCACCAGTATTAAGTACAGAGTTGCAAATATCACTAGTCATATCTTGCATAGCATAGTAAGAGCCTTCTTCGTCTTGGTATACTTTTTGTTTACCAGCTACAGCAAAAGCAGCATCTATATCGTTGATGGTACTAGGAGCATTGGTATTTGGATG
>CAYOTX010000032.1:0-6114 GCA_964407015.1 uncultured Candidatus Saccharibacteria bacterium | reverse complement strand
TTTTCGTAAATATGTGCATCGTTAATGGTGAAAGACATTTTTCCAGGCTTTAACCCCACGCACTGAGCAATTAGATGACACAAAACGGCATACTGGGTAATATTGAATGGCAGGCCAAGTGGAGCATCGTTGGAACGGGAGTGTACCATGAGATTGAGCTTGTCGCCGCTAACGATCCATTCATTGCTCCAGACACAGCTGGGTAGGGCAGCAGTGGGTAGCCATTCGTTTTGCCAGAGGCTCATAACCATGCGACGGTTGGAAGGGTCGGTTTTTAAGGTTTCAATGAGGCTTTGGGTGAGCTGATATTTATTGACGATCCAGCCGTAGGCGGTGCCAATGGTGCCGGCGAATTCTTTGCCAATGTGGCGTCCCATATAGTCACCGTTTTTGTCGATTTCCCATTCGTTCCAGATTTTGACACCACGATCGCGTAGCCACTGTACATTGTTGCTTTGAACTTGCCATATCCAGAGCATTTCAAGTATAGCGGATTTAAAAGCGACAAATTTGGTAGTGAGAATGGGGAATTCCTCTTGTAGGTCAAATTCTAGGAAATAATGCGGAATGCGAATAGTGGCGGATTCGTTTTTGGCCTGGGAAATGTGGTTGGGCATAGTGAGAGAGGTTCTCTTGCCGCGGGCTGAATTAGTTTTGTCTTTATAGTTAACTACGCGCTCGCCTTTTTTAAGAATCTTGTCGCAAAGCTCAAGATATTGGTTGTCGAATTTGCTCATTTTACCTCCGTTTTCTTGATTATAGCATGAAAAGGCAGTATAGGGGCAGGAAAAAGCCCCGAAATGTAAAATCTCGAGGCTCTCAGAAAGAGGGTGGAGGTGTTAATCGTGATAGATGTCTTTACGCCAGTTGTACCATTTGCCGTAGAGCATAATGGTCTTCATCATGATGAGAGAGGTAAAAAATCCGGTATGGTCCATTTTGTTTAACTGGCGGTTAAAAAAATCGATGGTCCACATTTCACTAGCGCGGCAGAGAAGAACCCCATTTGAGGATACCTTGTTCTCGCAAAGTTTCATTTCGGCCTGTTCGGCTGCAGAAGCAGCTGGGTCATCAATGCTCATGGTTGGAATCTTTTGCTTTTCGTCGCAACAAAGCGCCATAAATACGGCGGCAGCCTTGTCTGCGACATGAAGCAAACGGCCAGTTTCGGTAGTTTGTTCGCGCATAGCGATTAGTAAAGTGTTGACCTTACTTTCGAAGATGGATCTGTTGGGTGATGAAAGTTTGGAAAACTGGCGCCAATAGCTATTCTCATATTTAGCTAAGGCTTCATCATCTCTTTCACCATTGTCTGGCTGATCACCAAATGAATTTTCTGGTAAATCGTGGCGGCGAATCGCTTCCATGATTTCGTGGTAAGTGAAACCATCGTTGGTGATGGTGAAATCTGGCCCGTATTGAAAAGTTAGAGCCTGGTCGACCAGCGCCATAAGCAAATTTGTATGGCTGGAGACAGATTCGAAAACTTCATTGGTTTTAGCGAGTTGATACCTGGTAATATACACGCGTGGTACAAGTGCAGAAAATGCTATCTCTGACAGCTGGAGTGCTTTATTAAAAATTTCCTGAGCTCTAAAGTCAAGATTAAAGCCCTTGGTCCCGCCGAAATAGGTTTCTTTAATGATGTTTGCTTTGAATTCTGACAAGATATGTGTCTGAGTAGACAATATCAACACCTCCTTAGTAATGTCCTCCACCCTGTTAGAAGTATTATAAGGGAAGCCCAGCAGTGTGTCTAGAGAGAAAAAATAGCTTAAATATGGTTTAACCATTGACATTTTTAGTAAAGTGTGCTATAATGAGGGTATAAATTGAATTGGTCATAAATGGGAGTTGACATGGCGAAACGCCTTTTTTTGTTACTATTTTCCGCTTTTGTAGGGATATCTGGTAGCCCAGAGATTTTGATGGCGTCAGATAGCTTTACCTTGACTGGCCTAAATAATGCTGGTATTACAGAGACAGTTCCATTGCCAGAGCCTGAGCCAGCTCCGGTATACGTGGCGCCAGCTCCGGTGTATGTGGCTCCGCAAATTGCGAATTATACAGTATCTTTCTATATTAATTCTGTTGATGAGTATACTGAAACTTATCGTAATTTGAGCTACAACGGCCTTTATAAGTTTAGAAGAATGATTTATGGGCACAATTCATGGAATTTGTTAGGTAATTTGACAAACCGCTATGTAGGTGAAATTTTTACCATTACGGAAGGCGGTGTGGCTAGAAATTACCAGGTGATGGCAAAGCAAGTTTATGAAAAAACTGGGATGAGTAGCCTAAATAATGACCCGGGACTAATGACTAATATTGCAACTACGGCTTTGGGATACGACGTAGCTCTACTAACCTGTTATGGCACTTCTTATGGTAACGGCGATGCATCACACCGGTTAGTGATTTTTGCTAATGCAATATAAACATAGGCTTTTTATTTTGTGATACAATAATGATATGAAAAATTGGGGTCGCAAGCACATAATGTTGGTGTTGTTGGTTTTTTTGACGGCTGCAGTTTTGGTGGTGGGTATACTAGTGGTACTAGCTGGGATGAACCATCCGCAAGAAAATCAAGCCGCCCCTAAGGGGCTGCCAGAAATCAAGATAGGGTTAAATGATATTACTTTAGATGAAATTAAAGAAAATAGTAAAGAGATAAAGTATTTTGGTAATACGTTGACACTAGCTAATGGCGATGATATTTTAGAGTTTAATGATGTAGAAATAAAAGGGCGAGGCAATGCCACTTGGCTGCAGCCAAAAAGGCCATATCAGTTTAAATTGCCATATAGGGCGGACTTGCTAGGGTTGGGCAAGCGTAAGAAATGGATACTGTTGGCAAATTATATGGATACTACGGATCTACGGACAGATACGGCGTTTTACCTGGAAAGAATGATAGGTGAAAAGTTTGCTTACCGGGGGGAATTTGTGGAATTATATGTAAATGAGGATTATGAAGGGCTGTACTATCTGACGCGGGGGATAGAGATAGGTAAAAATGCGGTGGATTTGAAAGATCCGCTAGGGGTGCTGGTAGAGTTAGACAATATTTACGGTAAAAACGAGCAGCAGTATTTTATGACTGGCAACGGGGAGTGTTTGACAGTAAAAGATGCTGTGGTAGAGGAAAATGTGAATATCGCCATGGAAGATTTCATGACGAGCTTTAACGAGCTGGAGTTAGCTATTCAGAGGAAAGATTACGCGGCGATAGAGAGCTTGATAGATGTGAGGTCTTTTGCGCAGTATTATATATTATCAGAGTTTATGGTAAATTATGATGCGTATTTTACTAGCCAGTATTTTTATAAAGATGGGCCAGAGGATAAAATTTATGCGGGGCCGGCATGGGATTTTGATATTGCCTTGAATAATTACGAAGTGCGGGGTGAGTTTTTGCCTACAGATGAGTTTACTAGCACGATCGGCATTGATGAGTATGATAATAGAGACTCGCAATATTTGCAATGGTCGCGGCTGTTTGCGCGGTTGATCAAAATTCCGGAATTTAGAGTAGAGGTGGAGAAAGTTTTTATGGAGCAGCTTTCGGGGCGCAAGAAAGAGCTTTTGTGGCATATTTTTAAGCAAGCGGCCAGAATTTATCCGGCGGTGGTACGTGATAATGTGCGGTGGGAAAAGGGATTTTATGTAAAAGATGTGAAGAGATTGCTGCAATGGGTGAATGATAGGTATGATTATTTTGAAGTAGAATATGGTAAAAAAAGAACACAAGAATTATCCGACTTATGATATAAATGTAATAGAAGTTTAATATTTTTAATAAAAGGGAGGCATAATGTGCACTGGTGTGAGATTTATTGACAATAATGGCGGGATGTATTTTGGCCGGAATCTGGACTGGTCAGTGCCGTATGGGCAAAAAGTGGTAATTACACCGCGGGGATATAAGTATAATTCGGCGTTTCTTGGCGAGATGAGCATGCGCGGCGGGGCGATTATCGGTATGGCAATTGTTGCCGAAAATACACCACTGTATTTTGATTGTGCGAATGAATCTGGGCTCGCCATTGCGGGGCTAAATTTTCCAGGTTATGCAAAATACGCAGAGGCTGCGGTAGATGGTAAAACCAATGTAGCAGCTTATGAATTTCCTCTGTGGGTGGTGGCAAATTTCACTACGGTAGAAGAAGTGGAAAAAGCTTTGAAAGATACTGTTATTGTGGCCAAGCCAATCAGTGAGCAATACCCGGTATCTGAACTACATTGGATTATTGGTGATAAAGAACGCTCTATCGTGGTGGAATATACCGTAAATGGCATGGAAATTTTCCAAAATGATGTAGATATTCTGACTAACCAGCCTGGCTACGGCTGGCATCAAGAGAATTTGCGCAACTACATGAATCTCTTTGCGCAGATGCCGAAGGAAGTGAAGTGGGGTAAGGCTAAGATGACGGCGTTTGGTAGTGGCTCTCTAATGCGGGGCTTGCCTGGTGATTATTATTCGCCTTCAAGGTTTATACGCGTGGCGTATCTTAATACACACTATCCGATAAAAAGTACGGAAGAGGAAAATGTGTCGCGTTTGTTTCATACCTTAACTGGTGTGGCTATGATAGATGGTGCAGCGCAAATGGCAGATGGCGCCTGTGAAAAGACTATCTATACCGGTGGATATTCTACTATTACGAAAACTTATTATTATAATACTTATGAAGATCCGGCTATTCAAAAGGTGGCGATGGGAGATTATGATTTGGATAGTGCAGATTTGGTACAAGTTTAGCTGTGGCATAATTTAATTAACTAAAAAGGAGCTAAAATGGCAAAAGCTAAGAAAAACAACTTACTTTATATTGGTATCGCTGTAGTGGTGGTGATTGCCGTGGTGATAGGCGTGATTGTGGCGGTGAAGGGGAATAGCGGCAACAATGGTGGAGATAGTGATAATGGTGGCACTTCGCAAGATGCTGGGCTAACTGCGGCAGATTTGGCCAAGGTAGATGTAGAAATAGAATACGGCGATTTTGATGGAATGCAAGAGCTTTCTAAAGCTATTCAAAATGGCGAAATGACTGGTAAAGTAGTAAAGATTGATGGCACCGTAATGCATCCTGGTACTAGCTATAGTATTGGTCAGGCTAATGAAGCTGGATCTTCGAAAATTGGTACGCAGTTTGATATTGTGGATGCCGCAGCGGCTTACTACCCGGCCGATAAAGATCGTGTGACGATCACTGGTAAAGTAGTAGAGAAAGAGCCGCTATATTATATGATTGAGACTTTGCGAGAGTTTGTGGAGAAATAATGTAAGCTGTAGGATGAAAATATAGGCTCTAGTGTGGGCCTATATTTTCATGATGCTGGAGATACAACATAGAATACGTGAAAAGATTGGATTTCGGATGTTTTTTGTTAGGGGGTATAATTGATATCGTTTGGCTGCTAAAATTACCTGACGACACAGCGAATATTCCATCCGTAATTTCTGTAGTCATAAGTACTGGCGGCGACGTTTGTGTTGCTAAAACCTAGGTTGTTGGCAAAATCGCTACTACGCAGTGTGCTTGACCAGTAACCACCGAAATCATAGTTTGTTAACGATCCGATGATTCTGCCATTTTTCACAAACCACAAAGGGGCAGTTAGTAAATTATTGTCAGCGTTCTCACCTGAAGTTTTATTGTTATTGTATAAATAGTTCAATCTTGCAAATTCGTTAGTAGAGCCGGAGATGGTATTAGATTGGTTAGATATAGTAGGCAATCTCCATCCTTTAGGACAAATAGAGTTTTTAGGATTCTTAGATAATGTGGACGAGTTATTACTAGCTATAGCCGCACTCCAGTTATAGTAATTACCTGGTGAAGCATGGCCTGTTTCTGTACTATCGGTTTTACTAGCGGAAGCTGGCGCAGTATTACTTCTCTGCCAACCAGGAACATTAGTACCAGTAAAGTCTATCGTAGCTGCACTATTTGCTGGAGTCCAAGAAATAATGTCGCTAGTACTATTATAACTATATCCATCATTATATTCGGCATAACTACCAGTGGTTTCATCATGTATCGTATTAAGGTCAGTATCTTCTGAAGTAAAGGTACGCATAATTGGGGTTTTATCTTCATT
>CAYOTX010000031.1:0-6459 GCA_964407015.1 uncultured Candidatus Saccharibacteria bacterium | reverse complement strand
TGCCATATTTGTTTTGAAAAGGCGTATTTACAAAAATGGCACCGCAAGGGTGCTAAACATTAATTACGATTTACCGAAGTTGGCCACGCAATCAAAGTCCCTTTCGGTGCCGTTGTCTTGCACGACCAATTCCGAAAATAAAATAGCTTCGGTTTTTTATAATTAATGTTTAGCATTTTTATTGTACCACGGCAAAAGCATAAACAATAGACTTGTATTTTTATGAAAAAATATTCTAATATAACATTAGTGAAAAGACAAATTGTGCTATAATATGTATTATATATGCTCGAAATTCGAGGTGTGAAGAAGGTCTACAAGACCGGTGGGATAAAACGTACTGTCTTAAAAAATATTAAGATTAATTTTCGCACCAGTGAATTCGCAGCAATACTCGGGCCGAGCGGCTCCGGCAAAACTACGCTTCTTAATATTGTAGGCGGACTAGATGATTACACGGGTGGAGATTTGATTATTAACGAAAAGTCTACCAAGAAATTCCGCGATAAGGATTGGGACGCATACCGTAATCATAGGATTGGTTTTGTATTCCAGAGTTATAATTTGATTCCGCATCAAACAGTACTCAATAATGTGAAGTTAGCACTGACATTATCTGGTATTTCTAAACGCGAGGCAGTGCGGCGAGCAAGAAAAGCCTTAAAAGATGTGGGGCTTGAAGAGCATATAGATAAGCGCCCGGCTCAGCTATCTGGCGGACAGATGCAAAGAGTGGCAATAGCGCGCGCCTTGGTAAACAATCCGGATATTTTACTAGCTGATGAACCAACGGGCGCACTTGATTCTGAGACTAGTGTCCAAATTATGGATCTTTTGAAAGAAATTTCTAAGACCAAGCTGGTAGTGATGGTGACACATAATCCGGAGCTGGCTGAAGAATACGCTACACGGATTATTACTTTGAAAGATGGCGAAATCACTTCTGACTCTAACCCATATGACGGCAAAGAAAAAACTGATTTAGATTTAGAAAAGGCAGCTAAAAAGCAAAAGAAAACGAAAATGTCTTTCGTAACGGCACTGTCGCTTTCTCTGCAAAATTTGCTCACCAAAAAAGCACGCACAATACTAGTGGCGGCGGCTGGCTCCATTGGAATTATTGGTATTGCGTTGATTTCTGCGGTGTCTACTGGATTTCAGAATTACATTGATAAGATCGAAGAGGATACATTAACCTCGTATCCGTTGGCATTACAAAAAGAATCGGCAGATTTGACGGGAATATTATTAAATCTAACCGGCGGAGCGACCAATGAAGAAAGTGACGGCAAACTGAAAGAAAATCAGATTTTGACTTCTACGCTGGGTACAGTATCCAATAATGATTTGCCAAGCTTTGTGGAATATTTAGAAAAAAATAGGGCAGAAGTAAAAGATGATATCCGGTTATTAGAGTACGAATACAATGTAGATCCACTGATCTATACCGAAGATGCGACGGGCGCAGTAGCAAAAGTAAATCCGAGCACATTATTCACGTCATTAGTAGGAGAATCATCGCTGCTTCGTAATTATTCTTCGATGACCTCGGTGTTTCAGCAGTTTGAAAAGGAAAACTTAGAAAATGACACGGAGTTACTGGCCGGGCGATATCCAGAAAATTACAATGAACTAATGGTGATACTCAGTAACAAGGGCGAGATATCTGAGCTCTTGACTTATTCGCTAGGATTTCATGATACGGATGAGCTGAACAAAATTGTATCTAAAATTATGAGTGGGGAAAGTGCGGATATACATAATGAACCACTAGAAATTTCTTACGAAGATTTGATGAGTGTAGATCTTCGCCTGGTGCCAGCTACGGAAACTTACAAATTTAATGGTAAGTATGACGTATACGAAGATATGACAAGCGATAAAGAATATATGCGCGATATATATAATGGATCCGAGAAGCTGAAAATTACCGGTGTAGCAGTAGTAAATTCGGAAATGTTATCTAGTGGTAGTGGAGTAGCGTATTTGCCAAGCTTGGTGACGCATATTATTGAAAAATCTAGCGAAACAGAGATTGTAAAAAAGCAGCTAGCAAACCCAGAATTAGATATATTCTCTAATACCAAATTTGGTGAGGAAGGGAATGATTTTAATTTTGAATTTAGCGACTTGGTATCCATAGACGAAGCGGCGCTTTCGCGAGCGTTTGGCGTAAAAATTGACCAAAACGCAATCAGTGCGAAAACGTCAGAATATATACAGGAAATTTCTGGTGATATCACTACGGATACTTCCCCTGCCTACGGCGCCTTGAAGGCGGAACTTAATGAACTTGCCGATGGATTGGCTAGTGAAATTTCTGATACGATTGCATTGTCAGAGGTAGATGGATTAGTGGAAAATTATATGGCAAAGCAAGATTTAAGAAGTATACTAGACCAATATGTATCGATGGGCGGAAGTTTTAATGAAGTGTATGGTGAAATGCTAACAGGATTAAACGCATCGTATCGTGGATTATTGAAGGGGCTCTTTGCCTATTATACGAGCATAAATGTTGATATTTCTATCACTACTGACCCAGCAAATCCAGTAGCCCGTATGAATATGGAAGTATTTAATAATGTAAGAAATAGCTATGGCGACTCTACCGAGGTTGTTGGTATTTTTGATAAATTCGCAACTGCTTTAACGGAAATTTCTATTAGACAAAAGGTAATTCAGAAAGTGAGCGATTTAGCTTCTTATCTTTCTTCTAGTTTTGCGAATGCGTTTAACGTAGACCAAAATGCGATTATTGGAGCGTTTAAATTGAATTTCTCGGAAGAAGAATTATCACGCGTAGTCACAGCAATGTTTACTAAGAAAAAATCTACTTTAGCCACTAATTTATCAGCATTGGGGTATCAAGATCTTAATGATCCTACAAAAATGTCATTTTATTTCTGGAGTTTTGATGGCAAATCACATTTTATGGAGTTTTTGAATAATTATAATGAAAAAATGCGCTCGCTAGATATGGATGATAAAGTGATAGATTATACCGATACTACCGGCGTACTGATGTCATCTGTAAAAACGATTGTAGATGCGGTTTCATATGTGCTGATTGCGTTTGTATCTATTTCTTTAGTGGTATCATCTATTATGATTGGTGTGATTACATACATTTCAGTATACGAGCGGAAAAAAGAGATTGGAATTCTTAGAGCAATTGGGGCAAGCAAGCATAATATTTCGTCTATCTTTAATGCAGAAACATTTATTATTGGGTTTTTGTCGGGTATTTTTGGGATTGTGATTTCTTACTTATTAATACCAATTATTAATCTTGTACTGCATCATTTTACAGGGGATATACCATTAAATGCAGCATTGGATCCAAAGACAGCGTTGTTCTTGATAATTCTAAGCATGATTTTGACTTTGATTGGTGGGTTAATCCCGGCGCGTTCAGCTAGCAAAAAAGACCCGGTAGAAGCTTTGAGAAGCGAATAAAAAATAGCCCCGGATAGGCTTCTCCTTTCATTGTATCATACTTTAAGATTTTTGTCAATAGCGTGGCTGGGGGTGAGGGAAATTAAGCAGGCTTTAACCATCTACAAGGAAGACATCCGCCAACTACTAGAGGATTATGGCCCAGAAGCTAAATAAGTATGTCATAAATGCCGTTTTGTCTGTTTTGCCGTTTATCATATTACGGGGACTAAGTGGGGGATAATTAAATTACTATGACGAATACAGAATACGAGCTGTGTGAAATTGATGGCGAAATAGAGCTTTGCGACGGAACGATTGCGGAGCTAACTCCTGGTATGCTACCGAGCCTCATCTAACAATCAAAATTACCAATAGAACAAAAATTAGTTTATGAAAAAACTAGTTTTAATGAAATATTTAGATAAGAAAGGCATGCCTCGATATCGCTCGATGCCGAAAATAGATATGCCAGACAACGAGGTCGATAATCGCATAAGCCTTATGGAAGTTGAGGCTGACGAAATGCTCTATACTGGCGAAATGAAAGAGCTGCCCTGGATTAAGAGCCTGAATAATGAAAAGCATGCGCGACTAATGCGCGAGGAATCCGACGCGAGAGTTAAGAAGCTCGAAGAGCTCGATAAAGTCTGAGCTGAAATCTAACGAGTGTTAATAGCCCACGAGGATAATATGGATTAGGTTTTGACGCCTCATACTTAAATGGATTGAGTGGAGAAAAATCTAGGGCATGTAGGGTGTCTCTATACTACTATGGACATCATGCCATAATTATGATATAATATAGTTCTAGTACATTAACATGACCGAAAGGGGGAAATTCTATGGTTAGACTATTGAAGCCGGCAATCGAGCGAAGATACGATGCCGCGGAAAACGGCATAGGAACGCGGAAAAGGGCGGCTGAAGATATCTGCCGTTTCCTCGAAGCAAATCCGAGAGTCGCCTACGATATGCCACTCGAACGCGAATGCTATTATAGCGCCTGCAAAAATCTACTTAGGGATAGAGATTCTGAAAGAATCCTGTTATATCTCCCATTAAGATTTCTCGAAGACGCTCCAGAAACGTTCAAGAAAGCATATCGCGACGCATGGTACAGGCTTCTCAACACAAGAGATGTACGTGAAAACTTCCATACCGGCGACTGCTTCGAACTCGATGCTAGGCCGTGCGGCGGACTTGAGCGCGTAGTAAAATGCGTTCACCTCACGCCATGGTTGCTCAAGTATGGTTACATTAATGAGCGACAAATC
Organism: uncultured Candidatus Saccharibacteria bacterium; assembly: GCA_964407015.1. Lineage (GTDB taxonomy): Bacteria > Patescibacteriota > Saccharimonadia > Saccharimonadales > Saccharimonadaceae > Nanosyncoccus. The sequence continues at coordinate 1,744 of CAYOTX010000031.1, read as the reverse complement.
CTGAGGATCCTGAGAGAAAATAGCGACGATGAAGTTTTGCTCCAAAGTTTTAAAGACACCTGGGAATACATTCGTGTGAATAAAATCCTGGGGAGTGAAGATTTGTACCAGCTTACTTCAAAAACAGCTCATCTGCCTGCCAGAAAAAAACCTGAGCCACTTTATATCTCCAAGAAGCGGTTAGAGTGGCTCGATGAACGTAATAAATCATCAAAGCTTCTGACTCCAACGGCAAAGCTCGAAGGTCCGTTCTCCGACAACATTTCTACGATTGAGCGCCAACTCAAAGAAATCTCGTCACAGTTAATGCCGTCCGAAATAGTTCTCGTTGGCGGTTCCCAACTCAAAGGGTATGGAACTACGGACTCGGATTTGGACATCTGGACACTGCAACAGTTAGAGTTAGATCCTCAGTTTAGACCTGGAAGCCCCCACGCTACGCATATCTATTTTAATACAGTATGGCTCAGCGGCAAAGCCGTAGCAGATGAACTGGAACAGATAGCAAATCAGGTTACGAACATTTATGCCGATTCGGTAAAATATGATTCGTGCCCTGAGATTAGGCGCCAAGCAATTGAGCGCCTAGAGAGCGATTTACTCCAATACAGACTGTTGCATAAAGGTTTCTCCAGGTTTACTGGCATAGACGAGTTTTATATTCCGCCGGAGATGGATGGTGATTGCCCGTTCTATGTCGATGAATACCGCCGAATCGCAACCATGCTTTATGCAAAATACGTTTGGCTTTAAGGTCATGAAAAAGGCCCCCGAAAAGGGGGCCTAATTTTATAGGTGCATTGGTTATTCTTACAGGACACGCTTGCCGGTCAGACCGGTCATGCCGGTAACATCACCGCCACCCAGCTCGTTCCAGTTGATCTGAGTACCCAGCTGCCACAGCGCAACGAAGTAGTTGACCTCCACATCGGAAGTAACCGTGTCATGCTTGGCGAACGCCAGAACGTACTTGACCAGATTCTGCTCCAGACGGATGTAGTTGCTGGAAACGCTCGCGCCGATCTTCTTCAGCATCATCTCGCGGTTCTTCACGCCGACCATGGACGGCAGACGCGGATCCTCGAGCGTATTGCGGATGGTGTTGGCGTCATAAGCCATAGCGGCCGCAACCTGAACGCCAGTACCACGGAAAACACGGTTGATGGAATCGACCAGCGTGTCGCCGGCGTCATGCAACTGAGCCGTGTCGGGCGGAGTAATCATACTCATACCTGCAGCGCCACCACTGAAACCGCCGCCGATAGCCGCGATCAGCATAGAGGGGTCAGAGAAGCTTGCGCGCCAGGTCTGATACCAGCCGTCCAGCGTACGATAGCTTTCGGCGATTGCCGGCCACAGAGTATCGCGGATACGACTCAGGAACTCCTTACGGCGTCCTTCCGTGATGAAAGTGCCGTCCAGACCATCAATCGCGGCGAAGATGTCGCCATAGGCACGACGCGTCAGAGACTTACGCAAAGCGTAGAAAGTCGGGTCGACCTGTTCTTCGGTCTCATCAGCATACTTCTCCATAGCCTTGGAGAGAGCGTCGGGGATGTTATAGAGTCCAGCACGGTCAGCCAGAGCCGCACGAATAGCGGCGATGTAGGACGATTCATCTACCTTCAGGATACCGCCGGTCTTCAGGGCATTCAGCCAGGATTCGTCGGTCGGGATGGACGGAAGCAGAGCCTCGAACTGACTCTGAATCGCACGCGTTTCCGCGGCGGCCACAGCCGGAGCG
>CAYOTX010000030.1:0-6475 GCA_964407015.1 uncultured Candidatus Saccharibacteria bacterium | reverse complement strand
ACAGACCTCGTCATTATCAGTGACGCGCTCTAACCAGCTGAGCTATATCCCCAACTTCCACAATTATACACTAATTAGCCAGATAAAACAAGGGAAATTCTTAATTAAATTCGTTCTAGATGGGTGATTTATTTGGCTGAAGCGCGATTATTGATCGAGCGAAACCAAAAAATCGCCCAGATAGGCGAATTTAATAAGAATTTGGTGGAGTAACAGGGACTCTAACCCTGGACCTCCGCCTTGCAAAGGCGGCGCTCTAAACAGCTGAGCTATTACCCCAATACAAACATTTTACACCATAACACCCCAAAAATCAAGACTATATATCTAGCAAAATAGAGAAAACCACCGTATAGGTGGTTTTCTTAGGTCATACATATGATTTTAAGCAGCCTCGCAGTTGTATTCTGCTTAAAACTATCTCTATTTTATATCACAAAATGCATAATGTCAACACTATTTTTCCACAAATTGTGCAGAACTTTTAAAAATAGTGTTCGGATTTTGTAAATAAATTAAAACATATTTTTAAGAAAAAGCATATTGACAAACCGGAAGCACTATGATATAATGAGCTCATACACTCTAGTAAAAGGGTGGTGTTTACAATTATTTAAGAATTTGGTGGGCAGAATAGGAGTTCTAGATGTCTGGAACCAAGGCTGGTGGCATGAAAGCTGCTGCTACCAACAAAGCCAAATACGGCAAAGAATTTTATGCTCGTATTGGTAAAAAAGGTGGCCAAAATGGTCACACCGGCGGTTTTGCCGCTAACCCTGCACTAGCTCGCGTAGCCGGTGCCAAGGGTGGCCGCATCTCTCGTCGTGGCCCAGCTAAAAAAGCTGCCTAATAATACAAAAATCAACCTCATATGACAGAGGTTGATTTTTTATGCCAAATTTTCACATCTAGGACAATGGTAAGTGCCATCTGGAGTCTGATAGCGGGTAAGGCCACATGATCTGCACCTAGACTTGCTATGTAGCCAGTCTCTGTAGGTATCTAACTCGTCCTGGATCAAATCTTCATCTATCTCTATATTATACCTGGAAGCCAGCTCTCTAGCTTTCTCCCAGGCCTCGCTTTCCATTTTAAGGCGCTCTACATCCATTCTAAAAGTCTTATGCTTTAAAATAGCATGTGACACCTCGTGTAGGGCTAAAAGCTCTGAGAATGGCTCTGGCGGCCCGAGAACGATAGTTTTAGGTGGCCTAAAGGCAAATTTAGAGCCCTCAACGAACCTAAATTCAGGATAATCTTCCTTTAACCTCTGTAAAAACTTAGCATCCACGATAGAACAGGGGATTATTCCCGCTCCTTCTGCTTAGCGTAGATGTAACATCCGTAGATTACCGACTCTAGTGGTCGCTTTGGTCTCTGGTATTTCACATCAGGTAGTTTCGGTAAATATTTAACATAAAGCCGAAAAATCTTGCCCATCGGCCCGCCCAGCACTATAGTATTCGGATGAAACTCAGAAACTATATCTGGTAGCCCCAGATACATTCTCGCCGCTATATCTTGCAACACTTTTTTACCACGCAAATCTGTAGCTGGGTCTATATGGTAAAACTTCTCTATTGCGCTAGCCGCCGCAATATCCTCCCATTCGGCAACTTTGCCGTTAAATTCGTACTTTCGGTGGCCCGGCTCAAAATTTACACCTGGCAAAATTTTACCACCTTCCACCACTCCGCCGCCAATACCGGTAGAAAAGGTCAAAAATACCGTACGCCCCGGCAGCTTATGCCCCTCATAAATCGCCGCTAAATTAGCATCGTTTTCAAAATAAATCGGGCAAGCGAATAAATTTTTTATAGGGGTATAAATATCAACTTCGCCCCAGTCTCGGTTGCCAAAACTAACTGTATAATTTTTTTGTACAATGCCAGGTATAGCCACCACTACGGCCCATACTTTGTATTTCCTGAAAGACTCTAAATTCCTAACTAAATCATTAATAAAAACCTTAGCGCCTCTAGCGGTGGGGAATTTTACCCGCCTTAGTACTCGCCCGCGCTGCGAAAACAGCGCAATTAAAGTTTTAGTTGCCCCTATATCAATCGCTAAATACATATTAAAATTCTACAACTTTTTTATCTCAAGATAAACCCTAGACTTTTTCCGGAATTTCTGCTAAAATAAAAAGAGTTTTAGGCTCATTCATAGCTGCCGCAAAAAAGCGACATTTTTGAATGAGCCTAAGGAAGGAAATATTATAATATGGCAAATGCCAAAAAAATCACCATGGACGAACTCCTAGAGAAAAATGAGGATTCGTTCAAAAAAGTTATTGCAGGTGACACCACTAAAGGTACGGTGCTCTCTGTTAAAAAACACGAAATATTAATTGACCTTGGCCCGCAAGGTGTAGGCCTAGTCCCGCGTCGGGAAGCGTCTTTTGCGCGCAACCTAAAAGTCGGCGACGAGGTTACTGCCTCGGTAATAGAAGCCGAGATGAAAGATGGCTATGTGCTACTTAGTCTCCGCAAAGCCGCCAAAGATAAAGGTTGGGACGAAATTGCTGCCAAGCTAGACAACGCCGAGACGGTGGAAGTCACTCCGTTTGATGCCAATCGCGGCGGTCTCTTGGTGGAATACGAAGGTATTCGCGGTTTCTTGCCGGTATCACAGCTTTCTGCTGAGCACTATCCACGCGTAGGCTCTGCCGACAAAGACGAAATCTTGCAGCGTCTTAACTCTTTGGTGGGTAAGCCAATCAAGGTCCGCATCCTCGATGCTAATAAAAAAGAAAACAAGCTTATCTTCTCTGAAAAGGAAGCTATCCGCGATGGCCTCGCCGCTCGCTTTGCCGAGCTCAACGTCGGTGATATCATCAAAGGCGTAGTTACTGGTGTAGTAGATTTCGGTGTATTCGTCAATGTAGACGGCATCGAAGGCTTAGTTCACATCTCTGAGATCTCCTGGGAACGCGTCAGTAACCCATCTGACTATGTCAAGGTTGGCGACCAAATCGAGGCCAAGATTATCGCTATCGACAAAGAGCGCCTCTCGCTCTCGATGAAGCAGCTAGTGGAAGACCCCTGGATTTCTGAGGTAGAAAACCTCAAGAAAGGCTCCAAGGTAGAAGGGACTATTACCCGCATTACCCCATTTGGTGCCTTTGTACAGATTAGCCCAGCAGTAGAAGCTTTGGTACATGTATCTGAGCTCGGCGAAGGTTCCGATGTTGACCCAGAGAAAATCTTTACTTTGAACGAACGTAAAGATTTCAAGGTACTAGATATCGACAAAGAAGGTCGCAAGATCTCTCTATCTATCGCCAAATAAAACAAGACAACAGGGCAGAGCTACCATACTCTGCCTTTTTGTTTATGTAAAAATCAGTTTCGTGATATAATTAACGTAAGGAGATTTTTTGTGAAAAAAACTAAGAAAGAATACAAGGAACGTCCTTGGCTAGAATTTTATGACGAAGAAGGTATTCCTAGCAGTATAGAATACCCAGACTGCTCGATGGTAGATATGGTCATGCAGTCTGCCGAAAAATGGCCAGACAATATAGCCTATACTTACTACGGCCACAAAGTTACTTACAAAAATTTTGTTAAAAAAATTGAAAAAGCTGCTCGTGCACTCAAAAATTATGGCGTCAAAGAAGGTGATCGTGTTACTATTTGTATGCCTAATACCCCAGAGGGCATCACTATGGTCTACGCTGTAAATATGGTCGGCGCTGTCTGCAACATGGTGCACCCACTCTCCTCTGAAAAAGAATTAGAATATTACATCAAAGTCGCTGAGTCTAAATACGTGCTCGTGATCGATGCTGTATTTGATAAAATTTACAAGCTTCGCGACACTGCCCAGCTTGAACGCATCATTGTAGTGCGCCCTTCGGCTGGTCTTGGTTTTCTCAAGAAAAAGCTCTACAATACTTTGCATATCAAGAAAGTTCGTTTACCCGCCAATGATAGCCGGGTAGTGCTTTGGGAAGATTTTATTGCTAATTCCTATTTCTACCAGGGCAACTACCACGAAGAGCGCGGTGGCGAAGATCTAGCAGTAATTATGTACTCTGGTGGCACTACTGGCGCGCCAAAACCAGTGCTACTTTCAAATCTTAATATTAATGCCGAGTCTATTTGTGACGGCACGATGATTCGTCAAATTGTGCCAGGTGCTACGGTGCTTTCAATCTTGCCAATTTTCCATTGTTTTGGCCTTGGTATTTGTATTCACACACCACTTTGCAAGGGCATGGGTTGTATTTTAGTGCCAGCTTTCTCGCATAAACAGTTTGCAGACATTATTAAGAAAAATGAGCCAAACTTTATCGTGGGTGTGCCCACTCTGTTTGAAGCCCTCATTAACACCAAGCTCAAAAGCAATGATCTCGCCTCTGTTACAGCTGTAATTTGTGGTGGCGATGCGCTTAATCAGACTTTGCGAGATAAAGTCAACCACTATCTTAAAGCGCATGGCTCTAATGCCAAGATTCGTGTAGGCTATGGCCTCACCGAGGGCTCTGGCGCGGTCTGTCTTTCCCCTGAAAATTCCTTCAAGGACGGTATTATCGGTATGCCGCTTCCAGATATAGATTTTAAGATCATCAAAAATGACACCTTTAAGGAACTTCCGGCCGGTGAGGAAGGCGAAATTTGCATTAGTGGCCCACTCGTAATGATGGGTTACCTAAATGATGATGCCGAAACTGCCCAGACTCTTCGCCTACACGACGACGGCAAACTTTGGCTACATACCGGCGACCTAGGCTATCTTGGTGACGACGGCCTCTTCTACTTTGCCCAGCGCCTCAAGCGTATAATCATCAGCAGCGGCTACAATATTTATCCTACTCATCTAGAATCTGTCATTAATTCCCATGAAGCAGTTCTTACCTCTACCGTTATTGGCATAGATCACCCATATAAAGGTCAGGTGCCAAAAGCCTTTATTGTGTTGAAGCCTGGCTACAAAGCAGGGAAGCGTATTGAGCGTGAGATTCGCGAGCTCTTAGAACGAAATGTTCCAATCTACGCTTTGCCTACCGTCTATGAATTTCGCGACAAGCTCCCTAAAACCAAGGTTGGCAAAGTCGCCTTCAAAAAACTTGAAGAAGAAGAAAAGAGCAAAAAATAGCCATGCTTTGGAAAATTCTAGTCATCCTACTTATTTCGATGGTGCCACTAGTAGAGCTACGGGGCGCTATACCGGTAGCCGTCGGCATGGATCTTGGCCTACCAGAATGGCTAGTCTTGATTGTAGCTATCATAGGTAATCTTATCCCCATTCCTTTCATCTATTTCTTTGCTCGCAAATTCCTTGAGTGTGGTGCCAAGAAAAAATGGAAACCGCTCAAACAATTTTGTAACTTTTGTCTCAAAAAAGGTCAAAAAGGCGGAGAAAAGCTACTCAAAAAAGCCGGCAACTACGGTACCTACTTTGCTCTTTTTCTCTTTGTTGCTGTGCCTATTCCTGGTACTGGCGCCTGGACCGGCACGCTCGCCGCCAGTATTCTTAATTTAGATTTTAAGAAAACTATGTTTGCTATTATGGCCGGCGTGCTGGTGGCTGGGCTTATTATGCTAGCCGTCTCACTTGGGTTATTTAAGGTAATCTTTGGCGCCGCCATTTAGTAATTTTGATATAATCGTCTTATGGAAATAGATTTTTTAAAAAGAATAGTAAAAGAAGCCGAGCAAATCTCTCATCAAGACTATACTGTCAAAGCAAAGGGTAATGAAGGCGACCTGGTCACTAATTTAGACATAGAAATTGAAAAATATTTAATTAGCCAAATTAAAGAACACTATCCAGATTTCGATATCGTTAGTGAAGAATTCAACACAGATAATAAAGTTACCGATAATTGTTTCATTATTGACCCTATAGATGGCACTGTGAACTTTGCTAATGGTCTTCCGCTTTGGGGTATACAAATTGCTTGCAGAAAAAACGGCCAAACAATTGCCAGCGTCATAGACTTGCCAAAACTAGGCGAATTTTACCATGCCGATGAATCTGGTGCGTATCTGAATAATAAAAAAATCACAGTTCATGAAGTGCCCCTTAAAAACACCATTTATTCCATTATCTCGCGTGACAGTGTACTGGGTACACTAAGAATGCATGAATATTCTCCGTATCATAGAAACCTTGGTGCGGCCTGCGCTGCATTCGCCTTTATGGCGAGCGGTCGGATTCATGGTGTAAATTTTCGTACAAACCGTCCATGGGATTATGAACCAGGGCTATTTATCTGTAAAATGGCCGGCGCAAAAATTAAGACTTCAGAAGGCTTTCATGCTGTTGCCATGAATCAAGAATTTCTAGATATTCTCGAGAAAGAAACGGCTTTAGAGATAGACAACGGCCGGTAGTTATTATCCATCACATTCTCGGTAAGGTTCAGGTAAGCAATTCTAACAAAAAGAGCGCATAAAGGGGGGTTTATACGCTCATTTTGGCTCCCCCGGCCAGACTCGAACTGGCAACCTCGAAGTTAACAGCT
>CAYOTX010000029.1:0-6920 GCA_964407015.1 uncultured Candidatus Saccharibacteria bacterium | reverse complement strand
AATACAAATAACAAAAGTGATAAAACTGGTAGCTATACAGAATTCTACTATCATTTCTTCAGAAATACTCTAATCGTTTCTTTGCCTCTCCTAATTATCTCCGCCCTAGTTTTATCTTCTTTTCATAGTTCCGCCGCAGAACTCTCCCAGGCAGATGATCTCGCCATCTCTATCCCTACGTCTTGCACTCTTAGCAGTTTCATCAATGACAAGCATAGTAAAAGTATCTTAAATGGTACCTACGAATCAGGTATCGGTCAAACCATCCTCACTACCTATTGTAATGATAAAAATGGCTATGTAGTATATGCATCTGGATTTAGCAATAATGAACTAGGCAATAATAAACTAATTAGCAATATCAATGATAATATTAATAACTACGATATAGTAAGTGGTACTGCTACCTCAGGCACTACCTCTAACTGGGCTATGAAACTAAGCACTAGTGATATAGATAGCTCTATCATTAATACTAATGCAGGAACCGATACTCCTACCATAGAGCCAGCCTATAATAACCAATATGCAGTAGTCCCTACCAACTGGACTAAAGTAGCATCTAAATCTAGTGGCACTGTAGCTAGCGCTACCGGCTCTTCCTTCACTACTACCTATGCAGTCTACGCTTCTACTACCCAGCCTGCTGGCACCTACAATGGGCAAGTGAGATACCTACTAGCCCACCCATACGTCAGCCCTACTATCCTTTATATGCAAGACGTAGCTACTTGGAAAGATAGCCTAAATACTCACGATACCGTCCTAGCTGTGGACAGAAGAGACTATAAAGCCTACTGGGTCACTAAACTCCTAGATGGCCATATCTGGATGACGCAGAACTTAGCCATAGACCTAAGTACAGGTGAAAATGAAGATAAAACCCCAATTATGCGCACCTTTACCTCTGAAGATACCGATCTAAACACAATCTATAATGAAACTACTGGGAATTATACAGAATATAATAATGGTTATGAATATGATTTTACCAACGACATCATTAGTTGGACTCCAGCAGATAGTGCTACCACCATCAAATTTAAAGGAACCGCAGTTCTAGACTGGAGCACGAATAGCACTAACAATACTCCAGCTTCCGCCACTAAAACAGATGGCCTTGATACCGGTCATGAATCATTAGGCAATTATTATAACTGGACTGCGGCCATAGCTAGTAATGACTCTTCTGCATTAACAACTAGCACCTACAATAATGTGGCCGATAATCCTCAGAACTCTATTTGTCCTAAGGGGTGGAGATTGCCTACTATATCTAGCCAATCTAATACCGCACTAGACTCTACTAATGAATTTGCTAGATTAAACTATATATACAATAATAATCAAACTACTAACGGTGCCCAATGGTTTATCAACCCAATTTGGTACACAAAGGCCGGATCTATATTGCCAGTATCAGGAGGCGTAACGCGTTATCTGGAGTATGGCATTTATCAATCAAGTACAATTTCTGGCAATGATGACGCATATAATTCATTTATTAGTTCAGTGCTTGTAGCTCCAACAAATAATTATTACGATAAAGGGAGGAAAAACGGCCGTTCCATCCGCTGCGTCACCCGATAAAGCCAACCCAACCCCGGGCCATTGCTTTAGTCACAAGATAATAATCACTAGTGAATATAGTTAAAATTCCCTACCGCGCCGGCCGGAATAGTGGACCGAATTACGCGGTATGGTATACCATAGTTCATTTCTGATACGATAATAGAGCCGTCTGCATTTACCGCTTCTACATAGCCTACATGGCCATACCAGCCAGACCCGGTTTGGAAAATGGCCCCTGCCGCTGGTGTGCGGTCTACGCGATAGCCATAGGCTGCCGCATTACGCGCCCAGGCATTAGCATTGCCTAGCTGACCAGGTAGATCTTGACGCTTGTACCATGCCCACTGTGTACATTGGCCTGCCCCATATGGCCCACCTAGGCCATAGAAATAGCCTACTACTTCCATATTTTGGCGCTCCGAACTGTTGCCAAGATACGTGTAGGTATAGGTGGTAGTAGGGGTAGTGGCAGCTGGGCGCCGTACTACCGGTGCTACGTACTCAGGCCGCTCGGTTTCTGGTAGCGACCCACCTTTTACTACTATCCGCATCCCCTCAGATACGCCAGATACCTCTAAATCGTTCAAAGCGATAATCTCTGCTGCATTAGAGCCGTATTTTTCGGCAATACTTTCTACAGTGTCGTTTGCCTTTACTGTGTAAACAATACCAGAAGTGCTTGGTATATAAAGCACCGTACCAGCTGCCACCTCAGTGGTTTTTAGGCCATTAGACCAGCGGATATCATCTGCTGATATCCTGTACTTAGTAGCAATTGTATCTATATTTTCGCCTTCCTCTACGACGTATTCTATCACCCCACGCGATGCCGATACGTTGGTGATATTAGGCTTCTCTAGTTTGCCTACAGAAGTCTGGCCAGAATCATACATGGTGGTGGTGATAATATAGTTCGAGGCTACATCAGAGGCGCTAGCTAGCCCTAGCGTGTCAGATAAATCTGCCACTACGTATAGCTCGGATAGCTGGTCTACCGAAATATCATAATCTTTGGCAGCAAAAGTACCTAAGCTCAGGCTAGTATCGGCATTGTGCTTGTCGATAGACCCTACCAAGACCAGCGCTAATACCCCTACCCCCGCCGCCAGATACGGCGCGAGCTTCTTTAGCCACCCAAAACTGTTCTTTTTCTTTCTTGTCATAATGATGTATTACAGAGGTCTTGGCAATGGCTGTAAATATTCTGAATATGCTCATCCTCTGTATAGCTATAATACATCATACCGTCGTCTCCTGTCAAGAAGTAAAGATAAGAAGTATCAGTTGGCTCTGCTACCGCAAGTAATGCTGCTAACCCTGGGTTAGAGATTGGCCCACAGGGTAGCCCAGCGTAAAGCCGCGTATTATAGCACGAATCCACGCTAAGAGCGGCCTGATTATCACCATATTCCTGTCTATCAGGGTCAATGGTGTCAAGCGCGTAAGACACCGTTACATCGCTTCCAAGCAATATCCCATAGTCTAGACGAGTTAAAAACACCTGCGCTACAGTAGGCATTTCGGGAGTAGGTGCTTCTTTTTGTACTACCGAGGCCAAAGTGATACCCTCAAATAGAGATAACCCCTGTGCAGCATAGCGGTTTTTTAGGTCGTTTTCTTTAATTACCTCGTCCATACCCTCTAAAAACGTCTTAATGATATCTTTTACAGGGGTATTTTTATAAAATTGATGAGTCTCGCCATAGAGATAGCCCTCTAAACTAGCCCCACTGGGGCGATCGTTTAAAAAATCAAAACTATAATTAGCGTTTAAAGCTTGATCTACCTCTGTAGCCGTATACCCTACCTCTATCAAACTTTTTTTGACATCAAAAATAGTCTCCCCTGGGGTGATCTGGAAGTCAAACACCGAATTTTGGTCTATCTGCGCCTGCTGGTCTGCGAAATACTCAGCATACTCCTTGTAGCGTTGGTCTCTAATAAAAAATGCTATCCCCGTAGCCGCCAGGCCCAAAATTGCTAAAATTATCACCCCTGTTATCCATTTGGTTGCCGTTTTCATCTTATGTCTCGCCTTTTTAGTGTTAAGTTTTACTTTGTCTGCCTCTTTTTTAGTGAGATTAGCGGCGGTATCACGTGCATCAGTCACGGCCTTTTTTACACCCGATACCGAGCTGGCAAAGGTGTTTTCTGTGTCTAGACTTGGTTTTACCTCGTTTTCAGCACGAAAACTCTCGAGAAAATCCTGCAATATGATGGCGGCCGCTTCGGCATCTATTTCGCCTTTAGCGTAAACTTTGCGGCGTGACTTTAGCCTTTCCTCTGCTACTACAGAAGTAAGTGATTCGTCTTGGAAGCGGATTTTTGCCCCCGGTAGCTTCTCTATTAACTTCTTTGCAAACTGGCGCACATATAGTGACTGCGCCGTCTCGTTACCTTCATTGCTGCGCGGCAGCCCCAATACAAAGAAATTTGTATTATTGAGATTTGCAATTTTAGCGATTTCCTGCCATTCTGAGCCATCCACGGCTACAAACCCTACTGGCACCGCAATTCGGGTACTGGAGTCTGCACGGGCCACGCCAATACGTTTCTCGCCTACATCCAGGGCCAAAATCTTCACTTTTGACCCCTTTTGGTTAAATATCTACCTCTGTCAGCTAGTCTTAAAATCACTCGTTATCCTTCATTTCGATATTGACGGTGATTTTATTGGTATCATTAGGTATAGAGCCTACCCAAGGATAAGATGGGTTTATCGATACATCCACTACTCCGTTGATGTTTTTAATATCGTGCTGCGCATCACCAATACCTTTACCCTTGATCATTTCTACTATGTCATTTTCTGTCACCTTTGGGCCAGCTGCATAGGTGGTTTTTAATCGGCCAGCATAGCCCGCATCGCCTTTTACAAAATTCTCGATATAAGGGTCTTTGATTTCGTAAACTTTTTGGTCATCGCCTAGATTGGCCTTTTCTTTGATGAATTCTTCTACCTTAGATTTATCAATGAAATATACGGTAGCCGTAGTAGTGGCCTTTAGCGTAGGGGTCACGCCCTCTTTTACTTCTTCACCGGCAGCCGGGGTGGCCACTGCTGCAGACGTATTTTGAGCAAAACTAGATTCTATCACTAAAGCGTTGTCGTCCATGCTACTGAATAATTTTTCTTTTTCCTCATCTTCGTTGGTGGCTTTCATCTTGTCTTTGGCTTTTTCGATGTCGGCTTGCTCTACCACCTTGATGATGTTGTCAGTGCCGCCACTCATTGCTTTGTCAGAGTAGGCTCCAGAAACATTGGCCACTGTGCTCCATCCAGATTGTGATGCCGCTACATTGTATTTAGACCCAGGCTCTGCCGCAGTCACAGATATACGTGCGGATACTTGGCAGCCAGATTGCAATAATTGTGAGGCATTCTTGCCGTTGTCGCAATTGTCGAAATCATCACCATCCCAAGAGAGAGACGCACCGCTATTAGCTACAAACGACAATCCGTTGATCGAGAAAGTCGCACCGCTACTAATCGCTACGGCACCCTTTTGCTTAAAGAATACGTAAACTATTACCTCGCCAGTGGCTTTTTCGCCCATATTTTTTTGCCCGGTAGCTTCAAAAGTCACCTCAGATACGTTTTCCGCTTTTTTCTCTTGTAGATAGAACTTGCCCTCGGTAGCATTTTCATCTGTAGCCGTAGTAGTGAAAGTTACATTTTCAGAAAAATTATTTTTTTCGGTCTTAATAGCTACTGTGACCGTGGCTGCCGGAGCTATCGCAAACGCCCATACCAAGAACCCAATTACCACTATGGCCCCTATCCCACCAGCAATTGCGGTTTTCTTGTGGTTTTTAATCCAGTTAATTATCGGGTTGCCAGACTTGTTACTTGGCTGTTTCTTGGCTTTCTTTTCTTTCTTGTCGGCCTTGGATTTTTCTTCTTTAGTATTTTCTTCAGGGTCTTCTTCTACAACCTCTTCTTCTACTTTTTCTTCAATTTCTTCTTCTGGCTCGTCAATCATTTCTTCGGTAGAAGCCTCACCTATTTCTACGTCCGCCGTAGGAATTGCCGGCGGCGTCTGTAAATCTTTCGTTACAGGCAGCCTGGTGGCTGCAGCTAATTTAATAATAGATGGATCGGTCGTCACTAACACAATGGTTTTCTCAGCTGTAGTACCTACTTTGGCAATCAGCTTAATATTCACCACGCTGCGAAACACCCCAGCTTTTTTGGGTGGCACCAACGCCAAGATTTTTTCTTTAGATTTTTCTATCTTTGTAATGATATCTGTAATATCATCCTCGGGTTCAATATAAATGACGTCTTTATTCATAATTAAATATTACCACATTTTATTCAGCTTGTGTTAAAATAAGTTTAGATGAGCATATTCAAGCGTAATAATCCTAAAAAAAGCGCCGATATTCAGGGCGGCTTGGCTGAGCTAGCGCTCAAAACTATCCACGACGGGGTTATCATGACCGACAAATCTGGCATTGTGCAGTTTATTAATCCTGCCGCTGTCACCATGACAGAATGCGGTGCCGCACATAATGCTATCGGGCTAGACTATGGCCTACTTATCAAGATAGAATCTAAAGAAGGGCGTGAATTATCCGATACTGAAAACCCTCTTACTCAAGCTATGCGGACTGGCCAGCCGCTAGAGCCATATCAATGTTGCTTGATCACTAGCAAATCTGGCAAGCGTATTCCTATAGCCGTGTCTGTGTTGCCGGTTGACGGCAACGGCCAGCACCGCATTATCACTTTTCGCGACATCACTAAAGAGCTAGCCGAGGAGGGCGAGCAGACTGAGTTTATCTCTACTGCCTCACACGAAATGCGTACCCCAGTAGCTACCATAGATGGCTATTTGTCTTTGGCGCTCAATCCTCAAACTGCCACTATCGACGCTCGTGCCCAGGGTTACCTCACTGCTGCCCAAAAAGCTTCCAAACACCTAGGTAAATTATTCCAAGATTTGCTCGACGTTACTAAATTGGACGACGGCAAGGTAAAGCCCCATTTTGAGCCAGCCGAAATGACTAGCCTAGTGAAGGATATTGTCAATGATTATCCCGCTCAGGCTCAAAAAGCCAAAATTTCCTTTAGCTTTGGCCCGAATAAGCCGGGCAGTCTAGGCGATTCCCATCGTGTTGACCAAGTGGTGTATGGGTTCGTCGACACCAATTTCATGCGCGAAATTCTCGATAATCTAGTCGAAAACGCCTTTAAGTATACCCCAGCTGGCGGCTCTGTATATGTCAACGTACGAGGCGACGGCGACCGCGTATTAATCAATGTCACCGACACCGGTATCGGTATTTCCTCCGATGATATCGGTCACATTTTCCAAAAGTTTTATCGTGCCGACAATTCCGAG
>CAYOTX010000028.1:0-7194 GCA_964407015.1 uncultured Candidatus Saccharibacteria bacterium | reverse complement strand
CCTCGACACCGGGCTTAAAAGGCCCGTGCTCTAACCAGCTGAGCTACCGACCCACTTTTTAAGGTGGTGGTTCCGACTGGACTTGAACCAGTGACACAAGGCTCTTCAGGCCTCTGCTCTACCAACTGAGCTACAGAACCATGTCTAATATTATATCACATATTTGTATTTTTGGTAAAATAAAAAATCTCCCCGTTTCTCAGGGAGATTTTGTGGGCTAAGAGAATTATTTTTTCTTAGCAGTGCTGTCGGCGATGTCCCTAGTGTTGCGCCAGATCATAATAAACATCATGGTCATTTCGTAGCCGAGGCGGATAAGGATTGGGCCACCGATTAATGTCATAAAGAATAGGATGACGCCGGCGCCGCCGTAGCCGAGGAAGCCAAATGATACTAGGATACAGCCTATAGTAAGAATGTAGTAAACAATTTTCAAGATTGGCTCGAGCCACATAATTTTGAAGTTTAGGAAATCTTTTAGCCATTTAGTGAATTTGCCTTTTGGAGTATTCTTATTTTTAACAAACAAGAAATAGGTAAGAACACCGCCAACGACAGCAAGAATACCGGCAATGATGAACCAGATATAAAAGCCGGTTGGCAAGGTTGAAGCGGCACCGTACAGAGCATCGTAATCTGCCTGTGTTAGCGTGTCACCGCCGTAATATGTTGTATACATCGATAACTCCTTTTGTTAATGTTGTCTTAATTTTAGCATAAAAAATTCAAAAAGGCGTAATATTTATATATAATATATGGTATGAATAGGGTACCGTTGGCGGAAAGAATGCGGCCACAAAAGCTGGCAGAGGTGTTGGGGCAAGAAGAGGTTATTGGCGAAGGTAAAATTTTGACGGTAATCGTGAAGAAGGGTGAGCCGGTGAATTTGATCTTTTGGGGGCCACCGGGGACTGGGAAGACAACGTTGGCTAGAATATTGGCGCGTGAATTTAAGGCGGATTTTGTGGAAATATCGGCAGTAACGGCGGGTAAAGAGGACGTGGAAGAAGTAGTGGCTAGAGCGCGAGTAAACTGGAACCTTGGCACGAGGACGATACTATTTGTAGATGAAATCCATAGGTTTAACAAGGCGCAGCAAGATGCATTTTTGCCACACGTAGAGAGTGGGCTAATTACTTTGATAGGGGCGACTACGGAGAATCCGTCTTTTGAAGTGATATCGCCACTTTTGAGCCGGTCGCGCGTGGTAGTAGTGGCGCCATTATCTAAAGATGCGATTCTGGAAGTACTGAAACGGGCTCTGAAGGCCGAAAAAGCCACTAAACGGGTGACGAAAAAAGCGCTGGACCTATTAGCAGAGATGTCGGGTGGGGATGCGAGATCAGCGTTAGGTGATTTGGAACTAGCGCTTTCTTTGGCGGAAAAGGTAGACGGCAAGATAGTGCTAGAAGCGGCGGGGCGAAAAATGCCGGGGTATGATAAAAAAGGTGATAAACATTATGATACAATTTCGGCGTTTATCAAGTCGATGCGGGGAAGTGATGTGGATGCGGCGTTGTATTACCTAGCGCGGATGGTGCAGGCGGGGGAAGATCCGAAATTTATTGCGCGCAGAATGGTGATATTTGCTTCGGAAGATATAGGTCTCGCGGGGAACGGGGCTTTATCTCTTGCTACGGCGTGTTTTCAGGCAGTGGAGAGAGTGGGGATGCCTGAAAGTGGCCTAATTTTAGCGCATGCGACGGTGGCGCTGGCGAAGTCGAAAAAATCGCGAGCCACTACGGATGCATGGTATAAAGCCCTAGATTTAGCACGGAAAGCGCCAAATGAGCCGGTACCGGTGTGGCTACGTAATGCGCCGACTAAGCTAATGAAAGATTTGGGGTATGGTAAAGGGCAAAAATGGGAAGCTGGTTTTCATCTTGATAAGAATTATTTGCCGGATAGTATTAAGAACGAAAAGATATTTGGGGGTGCATAATTCATTATTATCTCGGGAGCTTCGCAGTGTGATGATAAATTTTATCACACTGCTTCGCCCCTACGGCGGCAAGAATTTACCTAAAGGTAAATTTTGCCTTTATGTCCCTCGATAATAATGAATTATACGCTAAAACTAAAATTAGTCTAAATCTCATTATGCTAATGAAAGTGATTTTTGCTAATTAATTACTTCTTACTTTCTAGCCCGGCCTGGAAATACATCAAGACGTATTGATAATCCCAGGAGAGGTCGAAGCCGGAGCTAGTATAGTCGTTAAACTTAAAGTACGGCATGCCGTTAGCGAGCTTGGCGGTTTTTTCGGCGTTGGTCTCGATCTCACTTAGAGTATCTTCATTTTTCACGCAATTTTCGAAATCTTCGCCGAGACTAATTTCTTTGCCGATGTTGATCCAGTAATCTTTGCCGATGCTGGCCATTTTAGAAAAGGCGGCTTTGCCAGAGGTTTTGAAATAATCGTTCCAAACACTGGTAACGGCAAGCTTATAATAATCCCAAAATTTGCCCTCTTTTTTGGCACAGTAGGCGCCAAGGGCAGAGTAGCGGGAGTGAATAGGGTTGGTCTCGCCATATTCATAGAGAAAGTCGGAGAGGCGAACTTCGAACAGAACATCATTTTCTTCAAGATATTTTTGGAACTCTTCTTCATGCTCGACAATGGCGTTTTCGAAAGCTACACAATATGGGCAGATTAGATCCGAATAAACGATGAAATAATTTTTAGCTTCGGGGTTGCCTAAAGTCATTTCGGCGTCCCAGAGGCGGTCGGCGTTACTAGGCTTGGCGCTCATACTAGCGGCGATGGCGGCAATAATTAGCGTTACTACCGCAACGATACTTATGATTCTAATGGCTTTTTTCACTCTGCTCCTTTTTCTGCTTTCTTGCAAGATATTTTTCATTTATGATTATAACATAGGTTTCTTCGCCGAGGCGCCTCAGCGACAAAACGGCAATGATAATAGCAAGCCAAGTGATAATAGTGGAAATGGTGCCAGTAATGGCGAGGCCACCGGTAGAGAAAATAGCACCAATTAGCGGAGTGAGCAAAGTGGTGCCACAAGTGGGGCAACCGGCGCCTAGGGTGATGAGTCCGGTAATAATGCCGGCTTTTTCGAGGTTAGCCGAGTTTTGCTCTTTCTTTTTGTCCCAAAGTAAAACAATTAGGCCGATTAAAATACCTTGTAGAATAGAAATAGCGAAAATTGGAAGCCAGTCTAGAAATGGTTGATTAATGCCGAATATGTTAATAAAGCTACTGCCTAAAATTTGGAGGCTTGCCGGAAACCCTAGAGCAGACATGAGTTCAAACTTGGCAAATCCGCCAGAAAGTAGGTTCATTAAAAAACCAAAAAAGAGAAAAGCTGGCACAAAGCCATACCAAAAGCGTTTTTCTCTAGTGGCAAGTAAGACGCCTTTGCCGGCCAAAGAAAAGCCGTCTAGCCATTTCCTCCAATTAAACCTCCGTTTCATATATTCATATTATAACATATGTATTATTTATGACGGGTCCTGTCTGCATCTATTTTTTCGTTATCGGGACTTGAAATTTTAAGAACGTCATACGCTGGCAATCCAGGAAAGATTGCCCTAGCGGGCAACTTTCTTGGTTGCGTCAGGAATATACGTTATAAAATTTCAAATCATTTTATGATAACGAAAAAATAGATTGCAGCCACCCGTCAGTTCTTTCAGCCTCATTGTGCTCTGAAAGGGTTATACTTAGTAGATTATAGAATAATGAGAAAATAGATCATAGTTAACTGTCATTTTGCTAAATTTTATTATGTTTCGGAATAATTAGCATTATGCAAACGAAGAATACGATTCTGAATTAGGTCATAATGATTGAAAATGTCAAGCAGAAAGTGTTCGGTTTTTGGAAATTACCTCTGTAAAAATAGCCAAAAGCGGAAATAAATTAAACCATAAATAATTTGAAAAAACAAGGTTGACAAGCATTTTGCCTATGCTAAAATAAAATTAGGTTCAGGCCAGATCCGACGTTGAAAGTGGCCCGAGCTACGAAAAGTTAAACATCGGGAAGTGTTTAGCGAAATAGGGTGGAGAGTGTAGAGCTGTTTTGGCTAGATTGTGTTTTATTCCACCTAGAATTTAGTTTATAAAAACCTGTCCTCGCGCGGGTTTTTATTGTTGGGGATGGACTTTTTGGCATAAGTGTGATATAATTAGGGCATGAAGCTTTCGAGAAAAATCGAGCAAGCTCTTGGTTTTATTGTAGCTATTTCTTTAGTGATTATTTTTGCGGTAGTCGCGGGGGTGAGCGTAAAGAGCACTTTTGCCGAAGGGGACGGTGAGCAAAGTACTTACTTAGCTGAAGGGGCAAAGTTTGTAACCTTTTATGATAACGGCGAGAAATTGACGGTGAAAACCGAGGCCAAGACAGTAAAAGAGGCCATAGAGCGGGCTGGTATTGTGGTAAACGACGGAGACAAAGTCGAGCCTGGGCTAGATACAGAGATCAACGCAGATAATTTCTTTATTAATATATATCGGGCGCGGCCGGTAATAATAAAAGACGGGAAAATTACAAAATATTTAATGACGGCGAGCTATAATATGAAGACCATTGCGAGTGAGGCGGGGCTTTTGATTTATGATGGTGATGAAATAGAGTTTGTACCAAATGAAGATTTTTTGGAGACTGGCGTAGCGAATGTGTACAAGATTACGCGAAATGGTGGCAGGACTTTGACGATAGAAGAAGAAATACCTTTTATAGAGCGTACGGAAAAAGATTATAACCTAGACCCTGGGGTGAGCGAAGTACGCCAGTTGGGCGAAGTGGGGATGAAAAAACTTTCCTACAACGTACTTTATGTGGATAATGTAGAGGTATCGCGCGAGCTGATATCTGAAGAGATTACAAAAGAGCCGGTAGAGCGCATAGTGGCGGTAGGTGCTAGCGCAATAGAGAGGTCGCCATTGACGGTAGGTAAGGGGCGAAATAATTATACATATACTAAGTCGGATGGCACTACGGTGCTAAGGCAAGAAACTTACTATGACTTAAATATGGCGGTAGTAATGAGTTATTGTGGGGGCGGTGGCTACACGGTGCGGTCGGATGGCGTAAAGGTAGACAAAGACGGCTATGTGCTGGTGGCGGCGAATTTGGGACGTTATCCGCGGTGTTCTGTAGTGGAGACGAGCTTGGGTCCGGGGAAAGTGTATGATACTGGTGGATTTGCAGCTGGTAATCCAGAGCAGTTTGACTTAGCGACAGACTGGTCTAATAGCGACGGTGTTTAGTGGATGAAAAATAAGAAATCTTTAGGACAGCACTGGCTAAAAAATCGGGCGATTTTGGATGAAATTGCCGATTTAGCGGTGGGGGGTGAGTCTGAAGATAGCGCGTCTGTTTCTTCTGAAAGGTCTGATCTGGTGGTAGAGATTGGGCCGGGGCTTGGAACTTTGACGAGTAGCTTGCTAAGACGTTTTAATAGGGTAATAGCGGTAGAATATGATAAAAATTTGGCGGAAAATTTGCCGAAGTCTTTTCCAGGTAAAAACTTAGAAGTAATAAATGCGGATATTCTGGATTGTGATTTTGATGATTTACTGCAGCCATATAGCGTGGCTGGAAATATACCGTATTATATTACTAGTCCGATTATAGAGAAATTATTGAAGACGAAAAACCGGCCAGAGCGGATAGTGTTACTAATCCAGAAGGAAGTTGCCGAGAGGATTGTAAGCGATAAGGAGACGATGCTGTCGCTTTTCGTAAAAAACTATGCGGATGTAGAGCTAGGGCCAGTGGTGGGGCGAGAAGAATTTACGCCGCCGCCAAAGGTAGATAGCCAAGTGATAATATTAGAACCACATGAGGCGGTAGTGAAAGAAGAAGTGTTTAAACTAATTAAGAGAGGGTTTGTTGCGCCAAGGAAGAAACTGATACATAATTTAGCAGGATCAAGGCTTAAAGAAGAATTAGTGCGGATTTTTGGGGAATTAGGTATCAACGCGGATGCCCGCCCGGGGGATTTACATTTACCAGATTGGCAGAGGCTGTATGATATTGTTTGCAGGTAATTATAAAAATAAACATAAAAATGATGTCACAAAATAAAAAAAGTGTGATATTATATAAATAACCATTAAGTAAACGGGGTAATACATGAGCAAAATTTTAAGGAGAGGGTGCTGGACAGTAGGGGGGATGGCTTTGACGGTGGTAGTGATTGGCATGGTATTGGCTACGCCGAGGGTGCAGGCCGAAAATAATTCTGCAGTTGATGGTGTGAGCGTGAATATACCGGTGGCCTGTACTATGGTGGGAGACGTTACTAGCCCTCATACTACATCTACTATCGGTGGCACTGAGACGACTATTGATCCGAATGGTATGGGAATTGGTACTACCGTAATTAATACGGTCTGTAATGACAAGAATGGGTATTTGGTATATGCAAAGGGCCTTACTCAGAATGATGGGGATGTTATATTGTCGGCTTCTATAGGGTCGGATTATGATATTAAAACTGGTACTGGTAGGGCTGCTACTAGTAGTGCATCTAGTTGGGGTATGAAATTAGTGCCAGTCACTGGGGATAATGAGTACCCACCAACCATCGTCTCTGCCTATGAGGATTTTACGGCTGTGCCCAACACTTGGGTCAAAGTTGCATCTTTGTCTTCTAGTACTTCTGGACAACAGGCTTCATCTAAATTCAAGACCACTTATTCTGTTTATACCACCATAGATCAACCAGCCGGTACTTATAGCGGAAATGTAGAATATGTAATGTTACACCCGTCTACCACTACTGTAATGCCTACTAATACATTAGAGCAAGCCTTTGCTGCAGCCGGAAAGAGTAAAAAGTCTGGCATATTAGACCCTACTACCGGCCAAACCGGCAGCTATTATAGAATGCAAGATATGGAAAACGCTATTTGTAATGCTGCTACATTAACAGATAGTGATAATTCTATCCAGCTAGTAGATGATAGGGACAATAAACTTTACTGGGTAACTAAACTAACAGACGGCCATTGCTGGATGACGCAGAACTTAGACTTAGATCTATCTCCTTCTAGAGTACTAACGTCTGAAGATACAGACCTAAATGACAACTCATTACTTGGCGCCTACTACACCGGATATTCATACAATGCGAGTTCTAGAGTAATTTCTTGGAAGCCTACTAACACTACTAGAGATTACCAAGGCGGTACCGGTACCGGGTGGTCTAATAATAGCAATG
>CAYOTX010000027.1:0-8434 GCA_964407015.1 uncultured Candidatus Saccharibacteria bacterium | reverse complement strand
CCGAAGGGAGAAAGGAAACCGTAATGGCAAGGGATCATTCTCCAATAGTTAAGCAAAGCCGCCGCGAAGGTTATGCTTTGGCGCCAAAAGCGCACAAAGTAATGGCTAAGAAATCTGGCATTCCAGGTGAGCACGGCGATATGCGGGTACGTGGTGGTAGCTTGTATCTAACACAGCTCCGCGAAAAGCAAAAAGTACGCCGTATGTATGGCTTGCTCGAAAAACAATTTGCAAAATTAATGAAAGAAGCTCAAAAGGCTGACGGTTTGACCGGTGAAAAGCTACTAGAATTCTTGGAGCGCCGCGCGGATAACGTAGTGTTTCGCTCTGGGTTTGCTTTGACTCGCCGCCAAGCTCGGCAGCTAATGAGCCACGGACATTTTCTACTAAACGGTCGGAGGGTTGATATTCCATCAATCCGCTTGAACCCGGGTGATGTTTTAGAAGTTCGTCCTAAATCCACTAAATCCGAGTATTTCAAAAATCTTCCGAACATTATAGGGGCATCGAATGTAATACCACTTTCGTGGCTGAAGGTCGACGCGAAGAAAATGAAAATTGAAGTAACGGGCCTACCAAAGCGCGAAGAAGCTGAGGCTGGCATTAACGAACAATTAATCGTTGAGTATTACTCACGCTAAGGAGAACTAAATGACTACAAAAAATATTCACGAAGCAAACCTTGCCGAAGTCAAAGACCTAGGCGAGAACAGCGCGGAATTCGTAATCAAGCCACTTTACTATGGCTATGGCAATACACTTGGCAACTCTTTGCGTCGGGTATTACTTTCGTCTGTAAAGGGTGCTGCGATTACGGCTTTCTCGGTAGAGGGTGTGACGCACGAATATACTACTATCCCTGGCGTACGCGAGGACGTAGTAGATATTATGTTAAACTTAAAGAATATTCGCTTTAAGTGCCACACTGATGCGCCAGTAGAGCTAACCTTAGAGATGAAGGGCGACAAGCAGTCTGAAAAAGATGGTGATAAGCGGGTGATTGCGGGTGACATTAAGCTTCCTTCGGAAGTAGAAATTGCTAACCCAAATCAAACGATTTGTCATATTGACGATCCGAAAAAGACTCTAAAGATGCACTTTATCGTAGAAACTGGGCGTGGTTATCTAACCATCGAGCAGTCTAGCGAGGAACGCGTGCATTCAGATATGATTGCAGTAGATGCAGTGTTTACCCCTGTACTACGTGTACGCTACAAAGTAGAGAATACGCGTGTGGGTCAGGATACCAATTTGCAACAGCTTACTCTTACCGTAGATACGGACGGCACTTTGTCGCCACGCGAAGCGTTTGAGGAAGCAGCAGCTATCTTGGTGAATCAATATACTGCACTAGCTGGTGCTACTCGGGTAGAGTCGACCCCAGCGCCAGGTTCCAAGCAAGATGAAGATGATTCTGGGCTAATGCTGCCAATTGAAGAATTAGATTTGTCTGCTCGTACGGCTAATGCCTTACTAAACAACGATATCAAGACTATCCGCGATTTAGTAACTTTGTCGGAAACCGACCTCAAAGATTTGAAAGGTTTTGGACAAAAGGCGTTAGACGAAGTAAAAGAAAAGTTAACGGAGTTAAATATTTAATATGCATCGCCACGGATATAAAGGCCGGAAATTCGGCCGCGAAACCGATCAGAGGCTAGCGCTAACACGTGGGCTGATGTGCTCTCTGATTAAATATCAATCAATAACAACTACGCTTGCGCGCGCAAAGGAAATCCGCCGTTCAACTGAAAAGCTGATTACAATGGCTAAGAAAGGCGGGCTTCATAATCGTCGCTTGATTATTGCAAGACTAAATGATCTTGAAGCTGCAACTTTGCTAATGGATTACATTGCGCCACAGATAAAGCGTGATTCTGGTTACCTTAGGATTGAACACGCGGGTTATCGCCGCGGAGACAATTCTGAGATGGGTACGATTAGTTTTGTGGACGAAATCTCGTTTGACCAGCCAGAAGAAGAGCCGGCTAAGGCTGAGAAAAAGACTGCCAAGCCAGCGAAAAAGGAGGATAAATAATGAAAACTTATTCTCAAAAAGGTTCTGAAATCAAGCGGGAATGGTGGGTAATTGATGCCTCTACTATGCCACTAGGTAAATTGGCAGTAGTAATTACCGATAAGCTAATGGGTAAGAGCAAAGTTACCTACACTCCACATATCGACAACGGTGACTACGTAGTAGTAGTAAATGCTAAAAACTTAGTAGTGACTGGTGACAAGATGGTACAGAAAAAATATTATCGTCATAGTGGATTCCCAGGTGGACTAACCGAACTAAAACTAGAAGAAGTAATCGAGAAAGACCCATCTGTAGCTATTGCGGCTGCGGTAAAGGGTATGCTCCCGAAGAATAAACTAGCTGCTGAGCGTTTGAAGCGTCTACGCATCTTTGATGGTGTAGAGCACGCTCACACGGCGCAAAATCCAAAGGAGATTAAGTAATGGTTGCTACGAAGAAATATACCTATGGCCTAGGGCGGCGCAAGAGCGCTACCGCTACTGCACGCCTCTACAAGGGTAAAGGTGAAATTACGATTAATGACAAGCCAGCATTAGAGTATCTCTCTGGTAACAAAACTTACCTAGCAGAGATTACCGACCCGTTAGCACTCGCCGAAAAGCAAAAAGAGTATGATATTACGATTTTGGTAAAAGGCGGTGGCTTAGCGGGGCAGGTAGATGCTATCAAGCTAGCTATCTCTAAAGCTCTAGTGGTGGAAGCGCCAGATTTACGCCCAGTCCTCAAGAAGGCTGGAATGATGAAGCGCGATCCACGCGAGAAAGAGCGCAAGAAATATGGTCTTCGCTCGGCTCGTCGGCGCGAACAGTTCAGCAAACGTTAGGGCTATTGGAGCGCTGGACTTCGTCAAGAGATGCGTTGCTTGCTCTCCGTATCTCAAATACGGTTCGCTCCGCTACTCCTCTTTCCTCGTCCAGCATCTCCACTAGCACCTAACGTTGGTGTGGCGTAAAAATAACCTCTCTTGGGAGGTTATTTTGTTGGTGGGGTGTTGGCGTAGAAAAATCCCCCGCAGTGCGGGGGTGAGGTTAGAGTACTGCAAAAGTGGTTTTGTATGGATTAGTATAGATCTTGACTACTTTTTCATCGGCCCTTTTCAACGTCTTTACGATGTTGGCTAAAGTTTTGGGGTTTGTTTTGGCTGATGTAATAATCAGTGAAGGCTTGGCCTTGTCTTTTTTATTCCGCTGCGGTGGACTATCTTTAAAGTCGCACTGGTCAAAGAATATGTAATCTTTGACACTTTGACAGAATGCACAAAGGGCCTTGCCTATTAAATCTAAATTAGAGCCGGTAATGATAACATTTACCGGAACCACTTGCTCTTCAACGTACTCGACTACTCTATTGATGATATTTTCCATATCATATGCACCTCCTAAAATCTAAAATAGAGCATTTTTTAATTTTAGCATAGAACTTATGGTGTGTCAAGGGGCGAAAGATAGTTTTTATGGTTATATTGGGGGTGTTAAGAGGTTAGATTGTTTTCTGAATGAAGCTGTGCTATAATACGATAGGGGGCAATTGAGGTATTAGCTTAGTGGCAAAAGCGCTGCATTTGCTAATTCTTAGGATATAATGGGGCGTTAGCTCAGCTGATAGAGCGCGGCATTCGCATTGCCGAGGTCGCGGGTTTGATTCCCGCACGCTCCACCAAAGACGAAAAGCCAAGAGTTTACTCTTGGATTTTTGTTTTTTTAGGAGCGGCCCGGGAATACTTTGTATTCCCGCACGCTCCACCATTGACAAAATTATGAAAGTGTGGTATAATGAGGGTATAGCCTGTTTGGGGCTGTTTTTTGTGATTTTAGGTTAGGTGCTTCGGGCACAGCGGACAATCCCGCCAAGATATTTTCCATAATTGCTTCGATAAGCATAAAAAGTAAAGCCCATGCCATAGGCAGTATTTTCTTCTCTTCGAGCTTTAGACCACCAAAAACTGTTGTCGTTTACGGCATATTGAGAACCAGAATAGAAGCGTCCAAATGAAGCCAGCATCCCGGTATTATTACCGTCCCAAAGTATACCTGGAGTTGCATCGTCATACGTAGGTAATTTCCAATTTTTTGGACAAATAGAACCTAATGAATAGCTATCATTAGTGGAAGTTGCATTTGCATCTGATGTCGGGTCTAGACACTGATACGGATTAGCTTTAGCGGCATACCAGTTGTAATAATATTCATCTCTATATTCGCCACCATTGTTTTGGTTATAGTGTTTCATAATAGCTTTGCAATAATAATTTTGACTACTAGAAATCCATGCCTCTGTAGGTGTAGTAAAAGTAGTAGCAGTTACACTCTCGTTGGTGGTAGGGTCTGTATAAGTAACACCATTTGGATTAATATCTGAAGTGTCACTATTTAAAGTAATGCCTTCGTCTAATCTTAAGTTACTTAACATATAACAATAGGTGGTATTAGTGCTAGTATTAGTAAATGGTGCTACAGTATAGGATTTACCATCTCTTTCGTCAGTTACATTAGCGCCTGCGATACAATCTGCTACAGCAAAATCTTTCATATTAGTGTACGAACCAGATGTTCCAGTAGCAGTAAGAGTTTCATCTACTGTACCTACTGTATACATAGTAGTAAGTAGCTCTGCATTGGCTAAATTAGCTGTAGAACCACTAGTGCTAGCCCAAGAGCCTAATTTATAGTTAGGATTTGGTATTACAGTTACGGCATATCTTCTGCCAGTGGGTACATTTGAAAAAGTTTTACTGTTGTCCGTAGTTATATAGTATGGTTTCCACTTACGACTACCACTATCTGCTACTATTAAGGTTTCTATATTCTCTCCAGCCGAGAAGGTAATATTGTAAACCTTTTGCCACATGGCATATAGTACTATATTGGTATTATCTCCAGTCTGGTCTATGGTATAGTTTCTATTAGTGCCATTACCATCTGGATTATAAATGGTACCACTACAATTGTCTGTATTATCTATAATAGTGGTAGCAGCACCGCACCAACCTATAAAGGCATAGCCAGTTCTTTTCGGTATAGTATTAGTTATAGCATTAGTTACTATTTCTCCATCTGCATTGCCAGAAGAAGGGCTTGGTATATTAGTGACAGTATCTTCTGTATTCTTATTGTAAGAAATGGTATAAGGAATAGGATTAGCTACTACAGTGATTACAAAGGTATTACCATATGATCCAGTAGGAGTATTGCTACTTACTCTAGCTCCCATAGTAATATTGTAATTATCTGTAGTATTTTCTGTAGTAGCAGTGGTAGTCTTAGCGAGTATTGTTTGGTTAGTAGTACTAATAGGAGCAGGTAAATAATCACTATTTTGTTCTGTAGTGTTAGTAGAAGTGTTATATATGGTACTAGGCTTATATCCCCAAGTATCATTTAGTTTATTGGAAGAAGCATAGGCATTATCTGCATAGTTAGAAGAAGATACTGCGGAAATAATAGAAGGTACACTAGCTATAGTATCACCAGTACTAGTGTCACTATATACTAAAGCATTACTATCTGCTACTTTGGCTGCAATACCTAATGTGTAGCCAGAAGAATGGTTAGTATATACGCTGATATTATTACTGCTACTAGACTCTGCAAAAGTACCAGCAGGATAGATAGGATTTAAGTCTAATGAGATACTGCCTGCTATATTAACAGTAAGAGTAGATGTAGTAGCATATGCAGAACTAGAACCATAAAATCCTAAAGCAGTAAAGCAAAAAACTAATACTAGAGCCAAACAAAATAAGCAAGGTCGTAGCGCTGACGGAAGAAGTGAAAAGCCATCAGCGCTAAGACATTGCCTATTCCTAGCATTAGCTACATTATTAAGCTTACTTTTATTTGCACCTTTCATTTTGTTTGTGAATTTTAATTTCACTTCTGCTCACCTTTCTGTTTATTATCCCTACACTTCCAGGTGCCTATCTCCTTACAAAAATGGCACCGCAAGGGTGCAATAACTTACTATTCGATCAGCAAAGCCATCCAAACAGTTAGTACCTTACGGCGCCATCATCGTTTAGATAGCTAAAATCAAATATAAAAAGTGCTGATCCTAAAATAATAAGTTATTGCAGTTTAATTTTAGCGTGCTTTAGCTTTTAGCACAAGCCTTGATTTTATTTAATAATATGGTTTGCGAGAAAATAGATTAAAAATACAGCCCAAAAGTGGGCTGTATTTTGCGGATTAACTCTTTTTATATTCCAGGGACGGGGAATTTGAGAGCGAGGGTACGAACTTCGGTACGGATAGTTTCTAGCTCGGCGCCGAAGTCGGCGAGCTTTTCTTCGGAGCCGGCTTCGGCGCAGATGTCGGCAACCTTTTTCATCCATAACGCCAAAGTTTTCATCTCATCTTTACCAAAGCTACGCGTGGTAATAGCTGGGGTACCTAGGCGTACACCAGAGGGGCGGAAAGCTCCACCTTTGTCCATAGGAATAGCGTTGGCATTTAGGGTAAGACCTACAACGTCTAAAGCTTTTTCGTAGATTTTGCCGTCGAAGCCAAAGCTATCTTTGACATTGGCGAGAATGAGGTGGTTTTCGGTGCCGCCGCCTTGCAAGATAAACCCAAGCTTCTTTAGCTCTTTAGCTAAAACTTTGGCGTTTTCAACGATATTCTTGGCGTAAGTCTTAAACTCTGGTTGTAAAGCCTCGCCAAAGGCTACAGCCTTGGCAGCGATGATGTGTTCGAGTGGGCCACCCTGGGTGCCAGGGAATACAGCGCGGTCTATTAAGATAGGGATATTATCTAAAGTCTTTTCTGGCTTTTTTAATGGCGAAGCGACGTTGCCTCTAGAAAGGATCAAACCCCCACGAGGGCCGCGGAGAGTTTTATGAGTGGTGGTGGTCATGACGTTAAAACCATAATCCAGGGGATTTGGGTGTACGCCACCGGCGATGAGGCCAGCTACATGGGCCATATCGGCCATTAGTAAACAGTCTGGGATTTTAGCGGCGATCTTGGCAACTCTAGCGAAATCTGGGATTTTCATAAAGGCAGAGTAGCCGACTAGGATAATCTTGGGCTGCTCGGCTAGGGCTTTTTGTTCTAATTCGTCGTAATTTATATCACCATCTTCTGTCACGCCGTAGCTAATGAAGTTATAGATTTTAGCGGAGCGGGTGACTGGTGAACCGTGAGTGAGGTGGCCGCCAGCTGGCAGGCTCATAGCTAAGATCTTGTCGCCAGGTTCGCACCAAGCAAAATAGACTGCTTCGTTGGCGTTGGCACCAGAGTGGGGCTGGACATTGGCGTGGTCGGCATTAAAGAGGCGGCAGGCGCGGTCTATGGCGAGGCGTTCGATACGGTCTATGTTGGCTTGGCCACCGTAGTAGCGGTAGTTTGGTAAAATTTTGGTGGCGATTTCTTTTTCGTTCCACTCTCTGAAATTGGAATTATCTTTACGACCTACGCCTATGCCGTCGAAATGGGGGTAGCCTTCAGAATATTTATTAGTGAGTATCGAACCCATAGCCTTTAAAACATTCGCAGAAACGTAGTTTTCGCTAGGGATCAATTCTAAACCTTCGCTTTGGCGCTTTTTTTCATTTTCTATTAAATCAAATACTAAATCTTGCATAATTTCTCCTTATTAACTATTTTACAGCTAAATAATATATTTTTGTGCGGTTTCGCTTCACGTCAGGAATAATTACATTATTTAGCTTTTAATGTACTTAGTGAAGGCGTAAGTTAGATCATTTTCTGACCCTTTCTTAATTATGATTTTTTCGTACTTGGATTTATTAAAATCTGGGAAAAAAGTGTCGGCGCTAGGGGCGGGGGCGTTTATTTCGGTGAGGTAAAGAGTTTTAGCGTGGTCTAGGAAAGTGGTGTAGACCATGCCGCCACCGATGATGAAGATTTCTTCGTCAGTATTCTCGTTTTGCGCTATGAATTTGTCTAAATCTGTAATAGTGACATCGGCACCTTCCACCGGGTGGCGGGAAATCACGATATTTTCGCGATTAGGTAATTTGCCGGGCAAACTCTCCCAAGTTTTGCGACCCATTACGATCTTGTGACCTTTGGTAGTGTCGCGAAAATATTTCATATCTTCTTTGATATGGAAAACCAGGTCGCCCTGGCTACCTAACTCTCTATTTCTGCCAATAGCTGCGATAATACTAAACATTTTACTCCGTGACTGGCATGGCAATTTTGCCTTGATGTTGATAATCTATTAGCTTAATATCTTTAAGCTCTTTGGAATGATCGAACTTAAAGAAGTCGGTAATTTCGGGGTTAATCCAGAGTTTAGGGGCCGGATAAAGTTCGCCATCGGTAGCAAGTTTTTCGTCGCGACGGCGGATTTGCTCTTTGATACCTTCGAGCTGGTTTTCGTAAATATGTGCATCGTTAATGGTGAAAGACATTTTTCCAGGCTTTAACC
>CAYOTX010000026.1:0-8708 GCA_964407015.1 uncultured Candidatus Saccharibacteria bacterium | reverse complement strand
ATCCCGCGTCCCTGCAAGCCGTCATAGCTTCATCTTTATAGCCATCCTCAAGAATGTCTTCACTATATCCAGTCCAATCATCCAAACCAGCTCCATCATTTGATCTAAAAATCCTCCAACTAGCTCCACCCCCCTCTGAACCCGCCGGATTGCCACAAAGAGTGGTTAATGCATTGTCACTGCAACTAGCAGCGCCACCAGAAGTATCTCCACCGCCCCCCTGCTCGCCATAAGCATCGCCCCCCACAACCACCAATCCTAAACACACTAACAATACACTAATCAAAAACACCTTCATGCCGTGACTTAAACTTTTTAAAAATCTCTTTTTCATAATTAACTCACATTCCCTCACTATAAATGTTTTCCCATTGGTTCTGCCAATCTAAATCGCCACATTCAATAGCCGCCGAAATTACATCAGATGCCAAATAGCGCCTCTCTTCCGCAGAATAAAACGATATATCCAAATTGTCAATGTATTCTCTAGCCTTCTCGCAGTCATCTTCCAACACCACCAAAAAATTCATTTTCTGAACAGTTATATTCCTCGCCAAACTCATATCTCCATCGTTTATTGCATCCCCAATAACTGCATCATAATACGATTCGATATCTTCATAACTAGTGTCAGGATCCTGCAACATCAAAGAAGTCTTCTTTGTTACCCGATCTTCAGCTGAAAGATTGTCACCCATCAATTCTTCAGGCAACGCAGAATCACCATTTTCACTATCGACCACAAGTCCTTCATCCTTCTGTCTATTTACTGCCACCACAATCCCCACAACCAACCCTATAATTACTATCCCAAGTGCACCAAGCAAAATCACTAGTCCTCTATTTTCAAACTTCACCTTACCCTTTTTCATATACTACCATATTACCACAAGCATCATAAAAAACCAACTTTTTCCACTGCATTTTTTCATCTTTTTCGCAAAAATTTTAATAAAACTAAGCCAACTTATTTGCTAAACTTTCCCCTCAGCCACTCATCCGCCGGGCCAGCCGTCATCAAAATTACCAAGTAGTTATCGTCTATATATTTTTGCAATTTTTCCACAAACTCATTATTTAGTTCCACCACTTCCGCTATATCTTTATTTACCAATCCACTAATTAATTCTGTAGGCGTTAGCACTGGCAAATCCGGGTTCTCCCGCGTAAGATACGTCGGTAGCCAATAAATCTTGTCCGCCCCAAGAAAAGCTTCCGCATAGCCACTCCGCACTTCATGTTGCCGCGTATTCTGATGTGGCTGATACACCACCACTATACCCTTTTTTTCGTGAAGTCTCTTTTCGTCCTTCACAATTCCCATTGTTGCCGCGATTTCCTCCGGATGATGTGCATAGTCCGTATATACCCCCTCATTAATTTTCTCAAATCTCCGCCCCACCCCCGGGAATTCATTCAAAATCTCCACTATTTTTTCACGCTGAGCTTCTGGCGCCATCGCTCGGATCGCTTCCGCCGCTAGTGCCGCATCCTTTCTTCGCACTTCACCAGCCA
Source organism: uncultured Candidatus Saccharibacteria bacterium (assembly GCA_964407015.1). GTDB lineage: Bacteria > Patescibacteriota > Saccharimonadia > Saccharimonadales > Saccharimonadaceae > Nanosyncoccus. The sequence goes on along the minus strand of CAYOTX010000026.1, from coordinate 7,193 downwards.
ACTTAAAACCATCTTCGTTAAAACTACTTTGTTTCACCACCCGCTCACTCTGCCCCTCAAATCGTCTAAATGCCTCTTCGTAATCCTCTACCGCTGGATAAATATCGGGGTGGTCATAACTCACCGCCGGTATCACCGCCAGCCATGGATGATATTTCAAAAAATTCCTATCATACTCATCCGCCTCATATATAAAATATTGGTCGCCCACTTTGTAAGAGCCACTTGGCGCAAATCCCAACGTAGTCCCCACGATGTACGAAACCGGCAAACCTAATTTTAATGCTGTCCATACAATCATCGCCGTAGTGGTAGTCTTGCCATGCGTCCCCGCCACCGCCACCATCTTAAGCCCTAATTCAGCGACCAAAAACGCAGTAAAATCATCTCGTTTGGTGCATTTTATTCCCGCTTCACGCGCTAGTACCAATTCTTTATGGTCTTCCGGCAGTGCTGAAGTATACACAAACCAATCCACCCCATCCTTCTCTAACTTTTCTCGCAAAAATTCCCCGTCCTGCAGCCCAATTTTCACCTCAATCCCAGCCTTTATTAGCTCATCATAAATCGCACCTTTTGCAAGGTCCGACCCCCATACCGTAAATCCAGCCGCTTTCGCCATCAACGCCAGCGGCCCCATCCCCGTCCCAGATATACCAGATATATAAATATTCATGCTATAATTATATAATGATTATCAATTCCGAGCAAGAAATGCTAGACTTCGGCGCTAATTTTGCTAAGTCACTAAATAGCCAAGCGATTGAACTTCTCGGCGACGTCGGTGCCGGCAAAACCACTTTTACGCGTGGCCTAGCTAAGGGCCTCGGTATCAAAGAGTCAATCACCAGCCCCAGCTTCACCATTTCCAAATCTTATGCTTTACCAAACTCAAATGGTCGCCTGGTCCATTACGACTTCTACCGCCTCCCCGACCCCGGCCTAATGCTAGATGATTTACGCGAAAACTTAGCCAACCCCGAAAATATCATTGTCATCGAATGGGGCGAATCCGTAGAAAATATCCTCCCAGAAAATCGCACTCAAATTAAAATTAGATATAATAACGATAACTCTCGCGAGGTCATCTTATGAAATTATACCTAGATACTTCCACGCCTGAAACTATTCTTAAACTAAACAACAAAGAATATAAATATACTTTTGCCAACGACCTAGCCGAAAAATTACTGCAATTCATCCACAACAAACTCGCCGAGAATGGCAAAACTTTTAAAGATATAACCGAAATCACTTTCATGTCTGGTCCCGGTTCTTTTACAGGCCTCCGCATCGGCGCTGCAGTAGCAAACACTCTAGCTTCAGAATTGAATATTCCGTTGTACGACCACCACGGCACAAAGCACCAAATCATCATCCCAAACTACGGCCGCCCCGCTAACATTTCCAAGCCCCGCAAGTAAACTCAATAAATCACAAAACCAACAATTATTTCTGCGCTTTTTGCTTCACCATAAATCGCGCCACCGAAGCCACTAATATAGCCACCACCACTATCATCACCCCCTCTATTGTCGCCATTGCGATTAGCCCCTTTGTAGAATCCGGCCGAAAAATCGAACTTTCCCCTAGCGGCGCTACATAGGTTGGGTCACTCGGGTCATATGCTATCTGTACCCCACTATCATTATTAGCCAATTGCGTATTCGTCACACTTAAATTCATTCCACTAAATTTTACATCAAACACCGAGTTCTCACTATCTCTATCTGCATGATAAATCCGCACTATCGATCCATCGCCCTTAACCACGTTCACGCCAGAATAAGCCAAATCTTCACCATCCACCCCTGCATAAATCTCGCCATTATCATGCACCACAAATCTACCCGTCGTAGCATCATGTACACCGCCCATATCTACCACTAGCTTATCCCCCACAAATATAAACGTATCATCATCCGCCGTCACTGTAAATTCTTCTGCCCCACTTGCTAGCACCGTAAACGGTACCGCAAAATTCATCGTAAACAAATGATTATGCCCATCTCTATTCACGCTATCACCCGCGCTAAATTCTGCTTTATCTAATGGATAAAAATCTTCCGCCTCAAAAATAAATTCCGCCCCATCAGCCTTATACTGCATTTCTAGGACCCCAGTATAATTCTCACTTTTACCTTCCACCGCACTAAACCATTGCGCTACATCGGCACTACGGTTAGATGTCAATTTGCCCGCATTTGTTGCCACCGGCATATATTTATCATCCAATTCGAACTCCGCCAAGCCTTGCTCAATCTCATGATTATAATATCTACAACTTGCCCATTCAAATTGCCTTGTGTATAGTTCCTTTCTCAAATCCGCATTGTACAAATCCACGCACTCATCCGCCTTCCAGTCATAATATACCACCGGCACCGACACTAACTTATCCTCACTCACCCCAGCACTGGCTAATATCGCATTTGGCGTCTTAGCGATTGCCTTATCTGCAATTTCGTTCACTGTATTAGAAAGCCCAAAAATCATCAACATTGCCCCTAAACTCAGCACACCCAAAGCTACCCAGCCAAACACTTGCGATTTATTTTTCTTCTTTTTCATCTTATTTTAAGTATAAGCCCTTTCCGCTATTTTATCAAGGCTGCTCCGTCTCCGCATTCGGTATACCCAGCCGCTCGTCAGACAACACATCCTCATCAAACGGTTTATCATACGCATCTATCGCCTTTACTTCCACTTGTAATTTTTCCAAATACTCCTCTATCACCTCTATCGTCAACTTGCCACTCTTTTCAAAATTATATTCCTCTTCCTCTTTTTCGCCTTCTTCTTCAATTTCACTTTCATCTGGCAAATACCCCGGCCGCGACCTATCTAAATAAATATCTCCAGAATTATGGTAAATCGCTAAACTTGCTCCAGTAGTTAATAATGCTATCAAAGTAGAGGCCACTCCTAATATCACCAAATTCCGCCCCCCATGCGTCATTTTACTTTTTGATTTTTTTTCCTTTTCCATTACACTTTCCCCTTCAAATTCGTCACCAGCTTAATATGTTCAGAAATCAAATTGCGCATCTTCAGTGTATCTTGCACCATCAATTTACGTTTTTGTCGCACCACCGTCAACTTATTATAAAATTCTTCTGGCTCCTCTTTGCAGCCCATACCCACCAATTCTTCTAGTCCCTTCTGATAATTCACAAAATCATCCGCAAAGGTAGTCTTAGCCTTGGCAAACTCATTTTGATTTTCTACTAAATCCGCACTAGACAAATTATTTTCCACCAACCTCACATTTAGTGGCGTAATAAACTTCGTTAAAATCGTCTCGTAATACCCGCCCAAATACACCCGCGTCCTCGCGTCTTCTTTTTGTACCTTTTTCAAATCATCTCGGATAGTTTCACAGTTTTTCTCAATTACACTCTTCTGGCTATCCGAAATCGCATTCACCGGCAAGCATTGAAAAAAAAGCATAAGTGTGATACAATAAAAGATCAGCCTTTTTTTCTTCATATCTTCATTATAGCACAAACTAATCACGCTTCAGCATTACAGTAAAAGCTTCACTCGGAATATCTACTTTACCAAACCTTTTCATTCTCGCCTTACCCCGCTTCTGTTTTTCTAATAGCTTCGCTTTTCTATCCCTGTCACCGGTGTGAATTTTCACCGTCACATCTTTCCTGTACGCACCAATTGTTTCTCGTGCAATAATCCTCGCCCCTATCGCCGCCTGCAGCGCTACCTCATAATTTTGCCGCGGTATCACTTCTTTCAACTTTTTCGTCACTTCCCGACCTATCGCATCCGCCTCACTTCGGTGACACATTATAGATAAAGCATCCATCTTATGTCCCGCTACTAGAAAATCTACTCGCACCAAATCTTCCACCTTGTATCCATTGAGTTCGTAATTAAATGAAGCGTAGCCCGAAGTCGCCGACTTTAGCTGATCATAAAAATCTGTCAGTAAGTTCGCCATCGGCGCCTCAAAATCTATCACTGCTCGCTCTTCTATGTAGCTTAAGTTGGTCTGGTGCCCCCGCTTTTCGTTGATTAAGTTCAGCACATTACCAATCATATTTTTCGGCAAAATTATCTCGCCCTTCACCCACGGCTCACGAATTTCTCTCACTTCGCTCACATCTGGCAAATCCGCTGCAGATTTTATCTCCCGCACCTCACCATTGTTCATCACTACTTCATAATTTGTAGACGGATTTGTCACAATTAAGTCTAGTCCAAACTCCCGCTCTAGCCGCTCCCTAATAATATCCATATGTAAAAGCCCCAAAAATCCAATCCTAAGCCCAAACCCTAGCACCGGCGAATTCTCTGGCTCGAACCTCAGCGCCGAGTCCGAAAGTGCTAATTTTTCTATCGCTTCCCTCAAATCTTTATACTGATCATTAGATACCGGGAAAAACCCTGCATACACAAATGGCAACACATTTTTATACCCCGGCAAAGCCTCACTCGCTGGCTTTTTCGCCAGTGTCACCGTATCGCCTACCTTGGCTTCGCGCGTGGTTTTTAGGTTCGTTACAATATAACCAATCTCCCCTGTTTTTAGGCTTTCGCGCGGTGTCATTTTTGGCGTCAGCACCCCCACTTCCAACGCCAACCCTTTCGTCTCCGCCGCCATCATCAAAATCTCCGCGTTCTTCGTGATTTCCCCCTCAAAAATGCGGACATAGAGAACCACGCCACGATAGTCGTCGAAGTAAGAATCGAAGATTAAAGCGCGTGTAGCCTGCGACCCCAACAAAGCTGGTGCTGGGCCTCTTTCAACCACGGCATCTAGTATTTTATCCACCCCATACCCAGTCTTACCACTCGCTTCGATAATTTCATCCCTAGAACATCCCAGTAGATTTATTATCTCCGCTGCGGTTTTTTCTACATCCGCCGCCGGCAAATCTACCTTATTTATCACTGGAATTATCTTAAGATCTTGTTCAATAGCCAAATACACGTTCGCCAAAGTCTGCGCTTGTATCCCCTGCGTAGCATCTACCACCAGTACCGCCGCTTCCACCGCCTGCAAACTCCGACTCACTTCATACGAAAAATCTACATGTCCCGGCGTATCAATCAAATTCAACGTATATCCTTTCCAATGCATCGTCACCGGCGCCAACTTGATCGTGATACCCTTCTCACGCTCTAATTCCATCGAATCCAAAAGCTGCGATTTCATCTCTCGCTTTTCTACTGTGCCAGTCAGTTCCATCATCCGGTCCGCAATCGTACTTTTTCCGTGATCAATATGCGCAATTATACAAAAATTCCGTATCTTATCCATATTTACATATTATAACATATTTCCCCTGTTTCATCTTCCACGAACTATACAAAATAACTCGGGATCAATCCCGAGTTATTTCTTCAAAAAGGCTAATTCTCTAGTCCAACCCCTTCATCGTAAGCGACAATCTTCCTTTATCATCTATCGCTACCAATCGCACTCTCACCTTATCGCCTAAGTGTAATACCTCTTCTACCTTCTTCAATCTTTTATCGCTAATTTGCGAAATATGTAGCATCCCGTCAATCCCCGGTAGTATCGTCACAAACGCGCCAAAATCTTTAATCGCCGCTACCGTACCATTATAAATCTTGCCTACTTCTGGCTCTTCAGTTAACCCCCGCACCCAATCTAGAGCCTTTTGGATTTTCTCTGGGTCGGTGCCCGAAATCGTAACCAAACCATTATCTTCAATATCCACTTCCGCGCCAGTTTCCGAAGTAATCTTATTAATCATCTCGCCACCCTTACCGATCACCGCACCAATCTTGTCTGGGTTAATCATCAGTTTTTCAATTTGTGGTGCATATTTACTAATCTCTGCGCGTGGCTTGTCAATTACACTCACAATATGGTCTAAAATAAACATCCGCCCTGCGTGGCTCTGCTTGATAGCTTTTTCAAGAATTTCCACCGGCAGACCATGCACTTTCATATCCATTTGAAGCGCCGTAATGCCTTCCGTAGTACCAGTCACCTTAAAGTCCATATCACCGGCAAAATCTTCTGCATCCATCAAATCAGTTAGCACATATGCCTTGTCAATATCGTCTGCGGTGATCTCTGTACCCTTTGGCACATCTACCATTAGCCCCATCGCTACACCAGATACTGGTCGCTTCAATGGCACGCCCGCGTCCATGAGGGCCATACAAGAAGAGCACGTTGCCGCCATCGAAGTAGATCCATTTTGCGACATTATCTCAGTCACACTACGAATCGCATAAGGGAATTCCTCTTCTGAAGGTAGCATTGGCAAAAGCGCCCGCTCCGCCAAATACCCGTGGCCAATTTCCCGCCGCCCTGGTGCCCCCATCCGGCCTGGCTCACCTACGGTATACGGTGGCGCATTGTAGTGATGCATATAGCGCCGCTTGCCGTCTGTCACTTCCATCGTGTCCACCTCTTGTGAATAGGAAAGCGGTGCAAGCGTCACAATATTCATCGCCTGCGTCACCCCACGGGTAAACAGCGAAGACCCGTGAGTTCTTGGCAAAATTCCTACCTGCGAAGATAGTGGCCGCACCTCATCTAGCTTCCGCCCATCTGGCCGCACCCCTTCTTCTACAATTCCCCGCCGTACTTCCTTATGTACCGCTAGCTCAAATGCTTGATCATACACATCACGCAAATTATCATCGTACCACTCTACTTTTTCGTTATCCGTTTCACCTTCACCGTGCTTCAAGGCCATTTCGTCATGCATCGCATATTTAAGATCATCCAATATCTGTGCCCGTTCCATCACATTGCCACGCACCTTCGAACCAAACTTACCCTCGGTCCACTTTAACACCTCTTCCATTACCGCTTCATCCGGCAATACCAGTTCATACTCTTGCGGTGTAGCATCTACCTGCTTAGCTAATTCGCGCTGCAAGTCTAGCACCGGCTGTACCTTATCCACCGCCCAATGCATCGCCTCAATAATCGTGTCCTCTGGCACTTCGTTTGCGCCAGCTTCCACCATCACCACCTTGCCATCTTTGCAGGCCACTACTAGATCTAGTGGTGAAATCTCTCTTTCTTCTGGCGACAAGAAACCCTTAAATTCTCCCCCGATTCTGCCAATCCGGATACCTGCAATTGGCCCATCAAATGGCACACCAGCATTCATGAGAGCGCTGGATGCCGCAATCATCGCCACACAGTCTGGCCGAAAACTCGGGTCCATCGATAACACCGTACA
>CAYOTX010000025.1:0-8952 GCA_964407015.1 uncultured Candidatus Saccharibacteria bacterium | reverse complement strand
AAAAGCCGTCAAAGACAAGCTCAAAAAGGACATGGCGGATTTGCAAAATGATGTTATAAATATCGACGAAAGAATCAAGCAAATTGAAGCCAAAATCAAGAATCCTGAAAAATTACGCATGACCATCGAAAAGTTTTCGAACTCGCTAAATTCGTGAATTAAGGTTAGAAAAAGGAGATCTCGTCGAAAAGGACATTTTGGTCAGAAATATGGTTTCGAACCTCGAAATTGATGCACAAAAAAGGGTGATTTACAGATATAAATCACCATTTAATTTCATCTTCGAACCTGAGTTTTCCACAGGTTCCCCTGTTGGTGAGCCGGGTGGGACTCGAACCCACGACACCAAGCTTAAGAGGCTCGTGCTCTAACCAGCTGAGCTACCGGCCCGCTCACTTCCTTTATTATATCACAAAATCACACCTTTTACAATATCGAATTCCCACAAACCGGTCCTATTGACCCTTCCCTCTCTTTCTCCCAAACAACTTTCCTAAATGCGCCACATATCCTGCCTTCTCGGCAACATTCATCACGTCACCTAATACCGGTGTTTTACGCACTGCGTCAGTTACTTCTTGATTCACTGCCGCCCTCGTCGGTACTGCATTATTTACCGCCTGATCCAAAGCGCTCTCCGCTACACCAAGCGCCGTACCACCAGCCACCATCTTCGCAATTCCACTCTTATCTACTTTCGGTACTGTTGCTTTCACCTGCGAATTAGTCGCCACCTCCGTAAACAAATCCAAATATTTTTGGTTCAGCGGACTCGCCGCAAACTTCGCCTCAAAATCGCCTACATCTTTACACTTTCCACCTAGCTTTTCAATCTCACCAAACAACGCGTCAATTTTCTTTTGCATCCCGGTACTCACCTCGTACGTCGCGCCAATCGCATTTTTCGCCCTTCAATACTTTGTTTTATATATTTATCCATGCCTAATTACTCTTCTCTCTATTCAACTCAAAGAAATCAGTATCAAGTTTCTTAACTTTATAGCTATGCACAACTTGAACACCTACACCAAAATCAATCATCAACTTTGCCAATCTTTTTCCGTCAATTAGGACAATTGTCTTATCAGCATTCTTTACGCATTCTTTAGCGCCATCATTAAAATACGAAGTCGTAATAAAAATTCCCTTGCCCACCTTCTTAGTGGATAACGAACCAATAAAATTCCTAATTTCTACACTCCCAACAGCATTACTCCAACGCTTAGCCTGCACAAAAATCTTATCCAAGCCAAGCTTATCTTGATCAATAACCCCATCAATCCCATCATCGCCGGATTTCTTTGTGACTTTTACGGATTTATCAAAAGCACCACCATAATCCATCTTCTCCAACAATTCCATCACGATATATTCAAATTTATATGGGTCCACCAATAAAAGATTATTTAATAATTCATCAGCGAGGCCATTATTTAATTCGCAAAATGCCTTATCAAGCTCATCCTCAGGCGTAAGATTATTATTATCATCCTCCTTCTTCGCCGAAGAAGAAAAATCAGCAAATTCAGCATATTTTTCTCGTAACATCTTTCTTGTAATCCTATCCGGCTTAGAGCTCAATAATTCCCTCCCGCGATCAGTTATTTGATAGTTTACTTTTTTGGGCTTGTCCAAAACCAAAGCATGATTCAAATAAACTAAAGACCAATAAACCCTATTACGAAGCCTAGTATCACCACCGCTAGGTAGCAACTCTTGTGCGTCTTCGTCTGAAATATTCATTTTATCCTTAATAATCGAGCAACATTCGTCTACTGAATGTATCTCCCCATCAGAAAATATTTCCAATACAGGTAATAGAAAACTTTGAAAATCTGGTACGCTCATATCTCTCCTTTGCTCAATTATATCACCTTATTCATATAATAAATCCCAAACTAATATCCTTTTCCTATCTCCTCATTCCCCTTAAAGTTTCCTTCATCTCTAATCCTACCCGCAAAGAATCACAAATCTTCGAAATTGTTTTATTATAAGTCCACCTTGGCAAATGTGAAACAGCTAAATAACTCATAGTTTCATCTGGAAACTTAATAAAACATTCTGCCACTAACCACGCTATTGCCATCCGTATATAATATTCTTCTCGCCCGCCCAATCTTTCTACCACATCAAAAATTACTACTAAATGGTCAAAATCCACATAATAGCATTTCAAAAGCACCAACCCCACTCTTACCGCAAACTCTCTTTTATCCTCCAATAACTTTTCCACCTTAAGCTCCAAAAACTCCGCTCGCCGTTCCCTCACTAATTTGCCGAGTCCCGAGCAAAACGTATCGCAAGCCGCCCAGTCGTCAATATAATTTATTTGCGAATCAAAATGAAAAATCATCTCTTCGTATGGCAACCTGCAAATCAAGAACCCTCTCGCAATCACTTCCTCAAACGCCACCGGCGACACTTCCAAAAACTCCTCAATCTTTTCCTCCAGCACCAAGCCAGCCAATTCTCGTATTTTCGGAATCCTTACTCCCATAAACGGCCATTCGCTCGGAATTCCTCGCATCGAAAAATCTCGATATTCGTCATCCGCATAAAACGCTAAACGCTCGCGCAGTTCATTATATTTTTCTATCGGTCTAACAACATTCATCTATTTTTACTTTCAATTTCTTGCAACTCAAAGCGATACTTTTGTTTTGCTTCTGGATATTTTTCGTGGTCTACCTCACTTAAAAACATTTCTAAGGGCCTAGCATATAATTTACCATCACCATATAATGCGCGGTAAATCACCAGCTTTTCTCCCGTTTCTGAATGTTCTGCAATACCCTCTGCCAGATACAAATCTCCTTTAAAATGCCGATATACTCTATTTATCTTCAGCTCATTCATACCAAAATCTCCTTGTCTATATCAATTATAATATAATAGATTTATGGATACCAAAGAATATTTAAACAAAACTATCACCATCAAAATTGATCGCCCCATGGGCAGCCGTCACCCGAAACATGGCTTTTTCTACCCAGTTAATTACGGATTTGTGCCAAACACTACATCCGGAGATGGCGAAGAACTAGATGCTTACTTGCTCGGTGTCTTTGAGCCAGTAGAGACTTATACCGGCAAATGCATCGCCATCATTCATCGCACCAATGACAACAACGACAAACTTATTATTGTCCCAGAAAATAAATCATACACATCAGGCCAAATCCGCGCTCTTACCGAATTCCAAGAACGTTTCTTCGAATCAGAAATTACCACACTATAATTACTTAATATATTCTAAAAATTTCTTTTCTAAATCCTGCCAGTTATCTACACTCGTTATGCCAGCTTCACGTAAACTATCTCTCGTAATCTCCGACTCAAAACCAATCACCGGAATGCCTAGTTCGTGTTTTACTTCCGTACAGTTTTTTGGCGAATCATCTACAAATATTTCCACTCCATTTTCCCGACAAGCATCTACCTTATCTGCACTATTATAAACTACTTTATCGTATTCTATCCCGGCATCTTTCAAAGCTTTTTCGTTTGCCGTGACTGTACCTGGAAAATTCTTCTCACCCCGCGCTGTAATTAAAATAACCTTACAGCCGTTCTTTCGCAAATCGTGTATTATTTCCGCTGCACCCGGTTTAGCTTTTCCCTCTTTTACCGCCACTATCAAATACTTTCTCAAAAACTTCGCCACCGCCGGGATGCTTACATCACCCCGCATCACATCAAGTTTATGAGCAATTAGCTCTTCATCTTTTGTTTCCCCCAAAATATTTCGCATTGCTCCACTTGTGTCAAATATTACATCGTCGATATCAAAACCGATAATCATATCACTTTGCGTATTCTACTGCACGAGTTTCACGAATCACATTTACCTTGATCACGCCCGGATAACTCATCGTAGCCTCAATCTTATTCGCAATATCGCGCGCCAATTTCAAAGCACTCAGGTCATCGATAGACTTTGGTTCTACTATCACACGAATTTCACGCCCTGCCGATATCGCATAAGCTTTCTCAATCCCCGGGAAAGAAGTAGCGATATTTTCAAGATCACGCATCCGCTCTGCAAAATTCTCCGCTGAAATATTTCTCGCTCCTGGCCGCGCTGCAGATATCGCATCTACTATTTTCACAATCACCGCCTCTGGCGTAGTGGGCTCAATATCCTCATGGTGTGCTGCAATTGCGTGTACTACTTCGTCTGGCATACCATACTTTTTAGCTAGTTCCGCACCAATCTCTGCATGCTTGCCTTCAATCTTGTGCGTTACCGCCTTACCAATATCATGAAGAAGCGTCGCAGTCTTTGCCACCCGCTTATCTGCACCGATTTCTTCTGCAATCATACCAGCAATATGCGCCATCTCAATAGAGTGAAGGAGTACATTCTGCCCATAAGATGTTCTAAACTTTAATTCCCCTAGTAAGTGCAAAATCTCGCGTGGAATCCCCACTACGCCTACTTCGCGCGCTGCATCTTCGCCGGCCCGCACTACTTCTTTTTCTATTTCACGTTCTGCTTTTGTCACCGCATCTTCAATAGAAGAAGGATTAATCCTGCCATCTTTCATCAAACGCTCCAAAGCATATCTTGCCACCTGCCGGCGAATCGGATCAAAACTAGATAACACCACCATCCCTGGCGTATCGTCCACCATAATATCTACACCAGTTGCTCGCTGCAAAGCCTGAATATTCCGCCCCTCTTTGCCAATAATCCGGCCTTTCATATCGTCATCTGGTAATTTAAGCGCTGTCACCGTACGATCCGCCGTCACTTCAGAACTCATCCGCTCCATCGCAGTAAGAAGTGCCGCCTGTGCTGTTTCGTCTATTTCGTGCTTAATCTCTTTTTGTTCTTTTATCACTAGCCCTGCCAAATCTTGCTTGATGTCGTTCTCGGTCATCTTCATTAATTTTTCACGTGCTTCAGTTTTAGATAGGCCAGCGATTTTTTCCAATTTCTCATGCTGCTTCACACGGATCTCGCGCACTTCATTCTTTAGTTCTTCTAGTTCGCGTTCTTCCTTTGCTAGCTTTTCGGTCTTTTTCTCTAACTGATCTAGCTTCGCATCCAAAGTAGTTTCGCGCTCCGTCAAACGCTTTTCCGTAGCACGCCACTCTTTGCGACGTTCGTTTTCTTCCGTTTGATTTTTCTCTGTCAGGCGCGATGCTTCTTTTTTGGCGTTCAACACTATTTCACTAGCTTCGTGCTTAGCCTTACGCACCAGGTCATCAGCCTTGTTTTTACCCCCATTTTCGTTGCGCTTATTATATGCAAAAATCCCGCCCGCCCCAACAGCAAGTCCTGCCACGGCGGCAATAATTGGGATCACTATTTCCATAATTCCCTTTCTAATTGTTTTTGCTGATATTTTTCTCTATACCAGCGGGTTAACAAATAACATCAATTAATAAGTTTCCACTATTTATTATATCACGAAAATAGTGATTTCCAAAAACTACGCCGCAAGTCGCATCTCTACTTTTCCGGTATGATAATCTTCCACCAATATATCCACGCCATTTGCCGCCGGCACTATTTTGTATGCCGCATTTCCGCTAGAGTCATATGCTACTAAACGATTATAAATTGAGCTATTTTCTATCCTGAAAGTACCTTTACCGGGCATATTTAAAATCAACCAGTTGCTCAGTAACATGTACTCGAGCTTCACCAATTCTCCTACAGTCTTTATGAAAACAATTTTCACATTTTATTAAATTAAAACCAAAAAATCAAGCTCTAGCATAAATAATTTTAGAAATATGTTATAATAAAATTGCTATAGTTTTATAATTTGATGAAGACCGCTATTTTAATACGGTTTATAAAAAGCTTTTAATGGCATCGCAAGCTGTCGGCTTTTGATAAACCGTTCGGTCTGTCAAATTGTAAGACTATAGCACCTTGCGGTGCCATTTTTGTAATACTACCCCGTTTACAAGTGGCACCACATGGGGGAGTAGTAATCATATATATAAGTGAGGTAATGATGGGCCACAAAATAGAACAATCATTAGTAAATAGCAAAACAGATTTCTTCTACTATGCTTTCCGCAATATCCTTCTCGTCAGTATTCCCCTAGTTATTATTTCTGCCTTTATCCTTGGTTTTAATATGTCTCATAGCTCTGCCCGTATTTCATCTTCAGATAGTTTAGCTATTTCAGTTCCTAGTTCTTGCACTTTATCTAGTTCTGTAGATGAAGCTCATAGTGCTAGTATAGTAAATGGTAGATATGAAGAAGGTATAGGAACTACTACATTATCTACCTTCTGTAATGATAAGAATGGTTATAGTGTTTATGCTATTGGTGATAGTCTAAATAGTGAAGGTAATAATACGCTAGTTGGCAGTAATGATAATAATATAAATAGTGGTACAGCTACTTCAGGTGATACGTCACAATGGGCTATGAAACTAGCCCTAAAAGCAGGTGATACTTCTACTACTCCACCCACCATTATTTCTCCATTTAATAACTATACCACAGTACCTGCTAACTGGACTAAAGTAGCTACTATATCAGCTAGTACTACTGATATGGAGAAAGGCTCTAACTTTACTACTACTTATGCTACATATATCTCTCCTACTCAAGCTGCAGGTACATATTTAGGACAAGTAAAGTATCTATTAACACATCCTTCAGCAGCAGAGCCTGACACCAGCTATTTCATTATGCAGGAAGTCGCTAATTGGAAGAATGATTTAGACGAAGAAGAAAGCGTACAAGCAATAGATATTAGAGACGGTAAGATTTATTGGGTAACAAAACTAAAAGACGGAAATATTTGGATGACACAGAATTTAGATTTTGATATAAGTACTAATACTACGCTAAACTCGCAAACTACAGACTTAAACGTATCATACAGTTCTTCTATTGGACAATATGAAGAATATAATAATGGCTATGCTAAAAATAATGGCACTATCTACTGGACACCAGCCAATACAGCCACTACTATAAATTTTACCGGCACAACTGTAACTAATTGGATAAATAGTAATACGAAACCGTATTCTGCTAATAAGACTGATAGCACAGAAACCGGTCACGCGTCACTAGGTAATTACTATAACTGGACAACAGCTATAGCTAGCAATGACTCTTCTTCACTAACACAAGATACTAAAAGTGACATAACGAAGAACCCTAAAAACTCTATTTGTCCTAAAGGGTGGAGATTGCCCACTATATCTAGTGTGACAGATAAAGATGAATTCCGTAAGTTAAATAATGCATATAACAATGGCTCCACTTCTAGTGACGCTAGCCTAATTACTTCCCCTTTGTGGTTTGTGCGATCCGGCAACGTGAACAATATCGATCTATTCAGTTTTGGTGCCCGCGGCGACTATTCGTCTAGTACAGTTAATAGCAGTCTCACTTACACTCTACGCTTTAGTAGCGATGGTGTTAACCCAGCCAATAACAGTGGCAAGGACCTCGGATTCTCTGTGCGCTGCGTAGCGCGCTAACAAATGGCGGGTGGCCGTCACGTATTTTTCTGGTAGTATAAAATTGATTTGGATTTTTAACACGTATATTCCTGACGGTGCCGAGAAAGTTACCCGTAAGGGTAATCTTTCCCGGACACCCAGCGTATGACGTGCTTAAAAATCCAAGTCCCACTACCAGAAAGATATGTGCGGGCAGGACCCGCCAAAATACTTGGCACTCTTGCATTTTGAGTGCCAACGCGCTATAATAATTTATATGGCAAAACGCGATTATTACGAAGTTCTTGGCGTATCCAAAAACGCTTCTGATGATGAGATTAAAAAAGCTTACCGCAAGCTAGCCGTAAAATATCACCCAGATAAAAACCCCGGTGATAAAGAGGCAGAGGAAAAATTTAAAGAAATCTCCGAAGCTCACGAAGTCTTAAGTGACAAGCAAAAGCGCGCCAGGTATGACCAGTTCGGCCACGCCGGCGTAGGCGGTAATGCTGGCAATCCATTTGGCGGTGCTGGCAATCCATTCCAAAATGGTAACTTCAATTTCAATGGCCAGTCCTTCAATTTTGACTTTGGTGGTGGCGGTTTTGACGATATTTTGGGTAGCATCTTTGGCTTTGGTGGCGGCGCTCGACGCCCTCGCCGTGGTGCAGACTATCAAACATCCGTCACCATTTCTTTTGAAGACGCTATCTTTGGCACCACTAAAACTATTTCTCATAATGGCAAAGATTTAAAGATTAAAATCCCCTCCGGTATAGACGATGGTATGTCTATACGCCTACGCGGCAAAGGCGGCGACGCCCCTGAAGGTGGCGAAAAAGGCGATCTATACATTCGCGTCCGCGTCAAACCCCACAAGCATCTTACCCGCGAAGGCACTATCATTTTATCCGAAGAGCATATTAATATGATAGATGCCGCCCTTGGCACCGAAATAGACGTAGAAACCGTAGACGGCAAAATCACCATGAAAGTCCCTGCCGGCACCCAATCTGGCACCCCATTCAAGCTTTCCGGTCATGGTGTGCCTTTCCGCTCTAATGGCGATCGCGGCCCACACATTGTTACCGTAATTGTGGAAACCCCAAGAAATCTCAGCAAAAAGCAAAAAGAACTTCTAGAAGAATTCCGCGGTGCCAAAAAACGTGGCTTCTGGGGCTAAATAATACTATTACATAGTTCACTAGTATTGAGGAACATAAAGGCAAAATCTACGATTTTGCCGCCGAAGGGGCGGAGCTTTTGTGTATAATCTTTAAATTACACAAAAGCGGAGCTTCCGAAATACAGTGAATTATGTAATAAAAATAAGTTATTGTCCCCTATTAGCATTCGGGTTAGTAGTAATCAGCCCTTCTTCCGTTTCTGAGGCAATAATTTGAATGTGCACGTGATTTTGCCCGGCAAAAAACAACCCTTGCCCTACCGGGAAATTAGAAAGCCGACGCCGCTCTTCTTCCGTCAACTTAAACACGTCAGATAATACATCTACAGCCGATGC
>CAYOTX010000024.1:0-9562 GCA_964407015.1 uncultured Candidatus Saccharibacteria bacterium | reverse complement strand
TTGCATTTAAGGTACATACTTTTCTTTCTCCACCCGAAGTGTTGCCGGTTTTATGTCGGCAAGTATCACTTGTAGTGCAGAATCTGCGCATAAAATATGAGGGGCTACCCCCTCTCACTGGAGAAAGGCGCAGAACTCTGCACCGCAATTAACATAAGTATATTACATAAGTTCGAAAACACCAAGCATAAGCGTTTTGGTAGAGTGGGGAGATATATGAACGACGTTATTTATATCTGTTATTTGGTGAGTTCGAACTTGTAATTGTCGCATAAGTAAGGTTAAATACGGATACTCTGCGAGGACGGCCGCAATTAATTATCATATTTGTCCTCGCAGGGATTAAGGAGTTTTATGAGTTATATTGGAATTTGCGAATATGTCATTGGAGTAATTCACGATAAAGATATTTGGTATTATGTCGGCAAGTATGATGTGAATGGGAAGGAACTTGAACTGCATGAGCAGTATTCGTCGCTTTTGACGGACGCTAAGCGTTACGACGATTTGGATTTGTTGCGCGATGATTTGGATCTTATTCACGAAAGTTTGACGCGCAAAATATTAGAGGTTCAGCGTTGCCCGAAATGCGGTAAGGAGTTTACGGAATATCCGGCGTTATCGCGCGAAGATAACGAGACAGAAATTTGTCCGGAATGCGGCGTTAGTGAGGCATTGGAATCATATCTTCGCCATCAAAACGATTGACGGCGATTGTGGCAATATTCTTCTCAAGATTCAGCTTTATGTGATCCATAAGCATATCAAGACTATCAATGCCTAGATTCTCGAATGTCTTTTCGTTACGATGGTCGCCAAATAGCAGATTCAATTCCGTCTCCGCCGCCGCGTTATTCTTGCTATATTTTTTCTTGAAGTCATCTAGGCTCTTAAGATATTCAGGAGTCAGTTCCGCCATAAATAGGCATTCTTTTGGTTTCTGTTCGCGGAATTTTATCTTCAAATTCCTCTCACATTGTGTGAGCATATCGGTAACGCAAGACTTTTTGCCTTTATTCGCGGTATCAATTTTCATAGCCAAGAAAAGAATCGACTGTTGCGCAAAATCGAGTTGCCTATCATAAACATTGGCTGAAAAAATATCTGAGTTATACGTGAACGTATATGGAATTTTGGTCCCATATATACTGTTTTGGAGTGGCGTCCATTTATCGTCAAATATTACGCACAGGGCATAAAATGCCGCAAGTGAGCGTAGCAAGAAATGAATGTTTGCTTTCTTAATATTCTTTCCGCGGTCGTGTTTTAATGCACAATAAGCGGAGTAGAAGTCGTTTTCATCATCCTTCTCATATGCGAATGGCTTGATAGATTTCATCTGTTTTCTGAAGTGGAAGTTCTCATTCGATATATGAATCACTTTATCTTCAAGCGAAAATAGTTTTCCTATTTTATTAATCTTGGAGTAGATAGTTCCTTTTTCTTCGTGGAACTCGTCTCGGTAGATTTCTTCGTAAAGCGATTCTATGTTTGTGCTGATTCTTAAAATTAAATCCAGTATACCGTTTGAATACGCATATAATTGGTCATCGTCAAAATACACGCTATAGGATAAATCTATGACTTCTTTTTCGATTCGCTTATAAATTGACCAGTATGCATCGCCAAACATTATTCGTTCCTCTTAGTATTAATGATTGATTCAGCGAAATCCCAATGATTTTTAAAGTGGTCCTTAAAACCTCTCTCGCAGAATAATTGCTCAATGGATTGTTTAAGTCTTATAGCAGTAGTTCCAGATTCTCTCATTTCTTCACCGGAAATCTCATGGCTGTTTACGTCCAACATCTTTTTAATATCGCTATCGCCGTAAAAATCATTAATATTAATCTTATTAAAATCGGCGAAGCTACCACATATTCTTCTAGTATTGTTGAACATGTTATCTGGGTTGTTGTCTAGATAACTAGAAACCAGATTAATCCATAATGTATCATAGTTAGTTTTTAAATCATTTTCTATCCCAGTGATTTTAATCGTGTCGGTCTTTCCGTTTAAGCTAGTTATTAGATTGAAAGAACTATATCGCTTTCCGTATCTCGCTGGCCCATAAGGACGAATATTTATAAAGAAGTGGGTATTGTGCGATAAGATTACGACTTTACTTTTCTTCTTGAAAATATCCTTCTCGTATAATTTTTTGATTTCGGACATAATCATGTACTGCATCGTGTCATCATTGCTATTGACTGGATCATCTATAACGACAATGATAGGAGACGTGGAGTCCTTTTTGATTTCCGCTTCTAGCGAATATAAGAAATATAGGATTGCAACAGTATTTTTTTCGCCGGTACTAAGCTCAGTAATATTTCGTTCTACTCCATTTCGCCCAATAACATTATACTGGCCTGATTGATCAAATATGTTGTCCTTGGCTAATTTTAAGGTGAAGGAAGAGTGTTTATTCAAGGTTAAGGTCGCATTAATCATATTTGCGATAGCGCTTTCATCTTTCGTTTCTTCATAGAGAGACTTTAAAGCCTCTTCTTCTTGCAAAAGCTTTTTCTTGATTTCGTCATAGTCTTTCTGCGCACTTTTCTTTTGTTCTTCTAGCTGCAGTAGGAGCGCTTTTTCGTCGTCGTAGTGAATCTTATCAAGAGATTGCTTAACTACATGAAGCCTTAACTGGTTTTTGGCGTTACTTATCCTTTGGGATAGGTTATTAGTGTAATTGTTATTTTTCGCAATCAGCGCGTTTAGAGATTTTGTGGCGCCAGAAATATCATTAGGTGCCAATATGGCTAGAGACTGAGATGTTTTAAATAAATTATCTTTTTTATCCATCAAAGCCTTTTTAGCAGAGCCTAAAAACACTTCAATTTCCTTAAGCCCACTAGTATAGCCTAGTAATATTTGATTTGCTTCATCTTCTAATTCAGGATAGAACGCGGCGGTTTTCGGTACGTCTATATCATTAATTTTATCGATGATTGAATTTATTTTGTCTATTTTGTGTTGAATTAATTCTTTTAGTTTTGATACCTCATCATTGAAATAGCTGTCAAGCTTAATCCATCTTTCGTCGGAAATGACATTTCCGCAAAACGCACACTTGTCGCCTTTTTTGTGTAATTCTATGCCTCTTTGCGCGAAGCCTCTTAGCTCTTGATTGTTTGCGAGTTCTTTTATAACAACGCTTGGAGTCACTTTTTTTGCCAATAATGAGTTGACCGTGGTTAAGACATCTAATGGCTTACACGCAATGTCACTTATTGTCGGAAGGTTATTTTTCTTCTTTGCCAAAGCCGTTTCTTTTGCAATCTTAAACTCTTTCGCACTTAATAGCGATGCATTTGGAATGTCGTCAGCGAAAGAATTTTTATTATAACTAGTTGGAGCGACTTGTGGATCCGCCATGTTTTTAATATTGCTGGCGGATGCTTGGAACACTTTATCTACTTTGGCTCGTTGTGCATTATATCTTTCAGTTGCATCTCTGAGTCTTGAGTATACATTATTTTCATCGTCCTTTTCTGACTCCGCTAATAGTTTTTTAAACGCGATAATTCTTTCAGTAGCTGCATTGATTTTCTTTTGTAATTCAGTATTAGTCTGTCCAAGCGATATGGCGTTTAGACGACCGTTTTCTCCGACTAAACTCGTAAAGTCTTTGAATTCGCAAACATTATATTTATCTGAGAATTGGTTATTAATTTCAGCAGCTATAGTGGTTTTTCCGGTTCCATTTTCGCCGTAAACAAAATTGATATTTCCATCAAAGATGATCGTATTATCATTAAAAACGTCTGAATGTTCGGATAGGCTTATTTCTAATTTTTCTTTAGGCATTATTCACTCGCGATCAAATCTCCCACCACGTTAATGTTTTGCATGAGGGTACCTAAGCGTTCTGCGATACGCTTTTGCTCGGCGAAAGGCGGAATAGGGATTAGGAAGTTCATAAAGTCTGTTGCACTTAAGTTGGGCTGGGCCGTGCCATTATCTTTATCATGTATTTCGTTGATTAATAATGGCGATTGCAAATATGCTTCAATATAATCATCCAGGATGTGGCCTGAGTATTTTCTTGCAATTATCAATGATGATGCTATTGCGCCTAGCTTGTACGGATATTTACAGTATTTGCCAAGAGAACCTCTTATACATATTACAAAATCGTCTTTATTAAGCTTTCCGCTTCCCAATTTGTCGTAAGTTGGCTTGTCTGCGTATAAAAGATTATCTTCTCGAATTGTTCCATTCTGCATATTAATAGCACTAATAAAAGGTATTTCTCCAGATGCATGCAGTTTATTTTTAGATGGGTAATTTTTACCTCGATCTCCGTTTATAAACTGAAACAAATCGGCTAATCTGGTCCATTTCCAGTTTTCTGGTATGCTAAATGGGGTTTCGTCGTCGATTATTGATGCAAGCGGTTTTTGCTTCTTGATTTTGCCTTCGGCGATTAGTTTTTCTTTCTCGGCTTTTATTTCTTCGAGTAGATCTTCTGCGTTGCCGTCTTCCGGCAATTGCTTTGTTAGCTTGCCTTGCATCGCGGCTTGCAAAAGTGATGCTCGCATCTCATCCGGGTAATGGGATTTCAGTGATGCGAGAGCGTCAGCTGATTTTTCTAAATCAGTGACGCGAGCCATAAGCTCGTCGACCTTTTTGACGATACGTTTTTGCTCAGCGAGTGGCGGAACTGGAATAAGGAGATTATTTAGACTATCACTGTTGAGCGTCCTGCCTTTGATAGCGTCCTTTGTCTCGCCATAATTCGAAAGGTATGGGAGCATATTCTTGAGATAGTTGCGAAAAGCAAAGCCATCATCTATTACTGGATTAATCGATATGATTGCTTCGTTATATACGGCATCTATACCTAAAATGGAGCAACGGCCAACGGTTAGTTTGAAACTCATTATCAGCGTTTCTTTTGGACATATCTTTGACTTAAATTTATCGACGAATGCTTTGTTACTAATCTTTTCTTTTGTAGTTAATAAGACTTCGCCATCAGGCATATCTGCAATAGAAATCCAAGGAATATCGTTGCCCCAATATGACGCCTCGGCTCTTGGTGGCGTTTTGCCCATATTAAAGTCCACTATTTCACCAAATCTAGCCCATTGCCAGCTACTAGGTATGTCGAATAGTTGATCATGCTCCGTGATTGTTTTA
Source organism: uncultured Candidatus Saccharibacteria bacterium (assembly GCA_964407015.1). Lineage (GTDB taxonomy): Bacteria > Patescibacteriota > Saccharimonadia > Saccharimonadales > Saccharimonadaceae > Nanosyncoccus. Next base: position 4,414 of record CAYOTX010000024.1, on the reverse strand, counting down.
GCGACTTTTCTTTTTGTGGCTTTCTTGGCTTTTATTCTTTCTAGCAAATCTTTTGCGTCTCCATCTTCTGGCAACTGTTTTGTTAGTTTGCCTTGCATTGCAGCTTGGAGAATTGCCGCTCGTAAATCATCGCAAATAGTAGACATTATTTAATCTCCAAGAGAGCTTTTAATTCTTCTAGCTTTGCGTCGATTTCTTTTTCTAATGCTTCGCGCTTTGCGATGAAGTTTGTGATAGTTTCTTCTGGGCTAAGAATTACTTTTTCTTCCTGAGGGAAACCGCACAAATCCAAATTATAGCCGTGGTCGGCAATTTCCTCGGCGGTATATTTGTTCGCCTTGTATGTTATGGCGCTATCTTCGCTCTTTTTCTCATCTTCGATTATTTGACGATTATTCCACCATTCTTTGACTGGCGCTAAGTCCTTCAGGGCGATTGGATTGGTTTTATTGAATGCTTTACGGCCGGCCGGCATATCCATGCGGTAGAACCAAGTTTCTTTAGTCGGGCCGGTATTGTCGAAGAATAGCAAGTTTGTCGCAATTGATGTGTATGGCGCAAAAACGCTACCTGGCAAGCGAATGATTGTATGTAGATTAAACTCTCCGACAAGCTTTTTCTTGAGTGCTAGCTTTGCGTTATCGCTACCAAATAGGAAACCGTCTGGAAGGACTACGGCCGCGCGGCCATTCTTCTTTAAGCGATACATAATTACCGCCATGAATAGATCTGCAGTTTCGCTTGATGCAATGTCTGCCGGGAAGTGCTTTTTAATATCCGCCTTCTCGTTTCCGCCATATGGTGGATTCATGAGAATGACGTCAAACTTATCCTTTTCGGTATAGTCGAGCACATTTTTAGTGAGGGAGTTGTCGTGATAAATCTTTGGTACGTCTACGCCATGAAGGAGCATATTCGTAATACAGAGCATGTATGGGAACTGCTTTTTCTCGATGCCGTAAATAGAATTACCGAGCGCTTCGCGATCTGCAGTGCTTTTGACTTTCTTTTCAAGTTGATGGATCCAGCTCGTCAAGAATCCGCCAGTACCACAGGCAAAGTCTGCCATTTTCTCGCCAACTTGCGGATCTATCATTTCGGCCATGAATTCCGTTACAGCGCGTGGGGTATAGAACTCGCCGGAAGAACCTGCGCTTTGAAGTTCGCGGAGAATCGATTCGTAGATTTCGCCAAATGCGTGCGACTGCTGATAGTCACCCAAGTCGATTCCGTCTATAACATTGAGGACTTGGCGGAGAAGAGCGCCGTCTTTCATGTAGTTGTTGGCATCTTCAAATGTCGTTTTGACGATGGATTTTTTAATAGGCGTGCTGTCGTTTATTTCTAGTTTTCTGAGAGTTGGGAATAAAGTGTTATTTACGAAATCCAGTAGCTTATCGCCAGTAACAGCTTTGCCGGTAAAATCATCATGCGCCCAGTTATCCCACTGGCATTCTTCTGGAATAATTGAAGTCCAGTTAGGATCTTCGAATTTCCATTCTTTTTCTTTTTCGGAGTAAACCTTTAGAAAGAGCATCCACGTAATTTGTTCAATACGCTGCGCGTCACCATTAACACCCGAGTCGTTACGCATAATGTCGCGTAGTGATTTTACAAATGTTGATATGCTTGCCATAGGTTATCCTTTCTGAAATTACTTATATAATTCTTTGATTAAATCTTTTGTCATTCTGTCGTAGGCCTCCGTTCCGCCAAATCGTTCTGCGATTCTGACCGGGCTTCCATACTGTTCGAATTCTTCAAGCTTTAGCACGGATGTCTTTTCGATTTCGTCTAGACCGAACTCTACGTATTTGTCTAGAAGTAGGTTAATGATAGTCTTTTGGAATTCGTCTGGATATCTATCAAGGAAATTACCCTCTCTGACCGCCTTAGCGCGCTCGTGGCGCGATTTAGCCGGTAAATTGTATACTAACTCGCGAATAAGATCATAATCGTCCACATTCTCGGAATTCGTTTCATTCTTGAATGCTTCTAGGTCAATACCTTTTGCAGCGATATCGTGTTCAGCTACATTTCTTGACGCATGCCCTAGCCAGATATCGTTAAAATCTTCTATTGTTGGGAACATTTCAGTAAATGTGCGCTTAATATAGTCAGAAAGACTTTCAGTGCGAATTAGTTTACCGCTTTCAAAGTCATAGATTTTCACTTCTTCGTTTACGACTTGAACCTTGCATCCATTAGAATCTACAATTGGCGTTTCGTCGTCGACAAATGTAATTACGCCGCCAGTTGATGCAGGTTCTGTGGTGCCACTATTACCAGGCGCATAGCCAGGGCTGACTTCGACTGGACCATCCCATTTTGGATCGGCGAATTGCTTAGTATTTCCGCGGAAGTCCATAACTGCAAAATGAGTTTTGCCTTCGTTAACACGCAAGCGTGTGCCACGACCAATAATTTGTTTAAATTCCGTCATGGAACCGATTACTTCGTCTAGCACGATCAACTTTACCATCTTGCAGTCTACACCAGTAGATAATAACTTTGATGTGGTCGCGATTACTGGATATTTCTCGCTTACGGAAATGAAATAATCGAGTTTGTCCTTACCGAACTTGTCGCCACCAGTAATACGCACGATATAGTCTGGATTTTCTTGAACCATATCACTATTGAAGTTGATGAGCTCTTTTCGCATTCTATCCGCGGCGTCCTCAGTAGGGCAGAATACGATCGTCTTTTGCATACGGTCGGTAGATTTGAGATAATCAGTGATCTTTGCGGCTACTTCACGAGTACGATCACGGAGCACGATATTTGTATCGAAATCGGAATTGGTGTAGATGCGATCCGGAATTTCGTTGCCATTCTCGTCCAATTGGCCAGCTACAGGGCGCCAACCATCAGTGATGTTGGTAGTTTCTTCGATAACGTGGAAAGGCGCCAAGAAACCGTCTTCAATGCCTTCTTTGAGGCTATAAGTATAGACCGGCTCGCCGAAGTAACTGATATTTGAAACGTCGTTCGTTTCTTTTGGCGTGGCCGTCATACCAATTTGAGTTGCACCATTGAAATATTCTAGGATCTTGTGCCAGTTGCTTGCTTCTTTTGCGCTACCGCGATGGCACTCATCTACAATAACAAGGTCAAAGAAATCGCGAGAGAATAACTGTTCGAGGCGGCTTGAAACATCGCCATTCTCAATTACGCCGTCTCCATCTTCGTCGTAATCTTCTTCATCGTCTAGGCCGTCGTTATCGCGATCTGCAAGTTGCTGATATAGCGAGAAGTATACGTCGTAGGCGCCAATTGTTTCGCGCGTATCTTTGCGGAAGTTAATTTTATGAATGGATCTTTCAAGTGGCTTGAAGTCTTGTTCGATAGATTGGTCGACAAGTATGTTGCGATCTGCAAGGTACAGGATCTTGCGCTTCATACCACTCTTTAGCAGGCGGTAAATGATTTGAAATGCGGTGTAAGTTTTACCTGTACCAGTTGCCATAACAAGCAGAATACGGTTTTGGCCATTTGCTACAGCATTAATTGTGCGGTTAATCGCAATACGTTGATAGTAGCGCGGCGTGTTCGTATTTTGGCCTGAATAGTATGGTTGCTTAATAATATCTTGTTCTGGCGTAAAGTATTTGACGCTTGGCGCTTCGCCTTTTGCTCGTGCTAGACGTGCTAATAATTCTGGTTTTCCAGGAAATGCTGCAAGTGGAATATCGCGCTCTTGGCCGGTTAGGAAATCATGCTCAACAAAATAATCACCATTCGAGCTGTATGCGAATGGGATATCTAGTTTCTTTGCGTATTCTATAGCCTGTTGTAGGCCATAAATTGCAGTATGATTGTTGTCTTTTGCTTCCACTACGGCAATTGGATAATTTGTCTCAGTATAGAGAACGTAATCGGCAAATTTTGGTTTTTCACGATGGGCACGATTGCCGCTTAGGCTAATCCTTCCGTCTGTGAATTGGGTTTTAATTTTGAGTTCCATGCGAAACTCGTCGTTGTTCCATCCGGCGCTATTTAATGCCGGCGTGATATAGCGATTCTTGATATCTTCTTCGCTGAGTTCTTTTTTATTGGTGTAATTATCCATATTTTTGCTGCAAATTAGCTATTAATAACCTTAGTATAATTATACCACAAAGGGAGTCCTTTTCACGATGGCGGATGCTATATTTCACAATATTTATCTGCATTGAGTCAAGAAAAATATTTACCCCTATTTTCTACACAATAACTTTCAAAACCCGATTGTGTCCAAGTGGATGCTATCTATTGACTATTTGCTAGAATGTTTTATTAGAATCGTTGCCGTAATGGTTGATGTCTTCCGGCTCAGCCCAAAGCGAAAGCTTGTGGACGCGCCACTTACCAATGAAGAACATCTGAACTATTGCGTCATTCACGTCGCGGTTATTTAGCGCGCGTGGAATGT
>CAYOTX010000023.1:0-9929 GCA_964407015.1 uncultured Candidatus Saccharibacteria bacterium | reverse complement strand
CAAGCGTGATCAGAAGATAGACGACTCCATCAACGAACTGAGCAAGCGGGTCGATGCCCACAACGGTCTATCAGACCGCATCAGCAACATGGAGAAGTCAATCGTCCGAATCGAAACGAAAGTCGATGGACTGAAATAATGTTGAAAAAATACTGAAATTTCATCATTATTTAACAAAACTGCTAAAATTGATTTAACAAAAACGCCGACACCATCTCTGTAAAATCCCCCAAAATTGCTACATCTACATTTAACTGGAGAAGAAAACCTTTATAACAAAAACCCGCCCCGAAGGGCGGATTTTTTACGGTTTAAGACACCGTCTCTGTTGTGGAAAGTTTGAACAGCCTTCCAAAGATTGGACTTTTTAATTATACCCCCCCCCCGCGACAAAAAGTCAATCGCAAAAAAGAGCAGTGCGGTCGTCCGTTCGCACTGACTAAGTTTGTCGCCTTTCGGCAGGGGGCATCCTCTCCCCTCAGAATTCTCGCATCGGACGCTTGGCGGTCGCAATCCAGTAAATGCGACGTTTCTATTTTACCACAGAAACCGCCGCTCCTGAACGAAAGATAAGAGAGCGGCGGTTCGCAATGAGTAATAGTGGTTTATACACTTACCCCACCCGGACTTAGGACAGCCCAAGCGGGCAATCGCCATTATAGCATAATCCGTGCTACAATAGAAGCACAAGGGGGTTAAAAGAAAGGAACCATATGGCAACAACCAAAAACACCGTCAAAGTTTCCGCCTCGATTTCGAGAAAACTCTCGGTCGCAGTCGGGCTCTTGTGCTTCGCCGCCTTCATCGTCCAAGGGCTCGGAAGCACGTGGGGGTTTGAAGCAATCAGCGAGCAGATTACACAGACTGCGCTGCTTTTCGCTGGCGGCATCAACATCTACTTCTTAGGCTCCACGGCCCAGAAAGAAATCTCGGAGAAACAAGATGGCACGAATAATTAACTGGCTCACTAAATACCTCCCCGTCCTCGTCGTAGGGTTCGTAGCCCTGCTCTGCACCATCTTCATTATCCTCGGCCAGCCAACCGAAAACGGCGGCCGCACCTTGGACGGCAAGAACGCCAAGATCGAAGAAGGCACCACCGAATGGATCGAGAGCCAACGTGAAGCCTTGGCGAGGATTATGAACCAAGATGCTCCGACCGACGCTGCAACGATTGCGGAGAACGCAACCGAAGCGACCGGTAAGGGCTTCACGACCACCATCGATGACATCCTCGGGCGACGGCTTCCTGACGGAAACAACGATAACGGAAACGGCTGGCAATGCAGCCGCTACACAGCCTGGCTCGGAACGGGTCAATGGAGCTACTCAAGCGCCCATCCTGACTACGGCCCCGTGAACGGCAAGGACGTCGCCAAGTACCTCGTCGACTACTACGGATTTAAGTACACAGACCAGCCCGTCGCAGGTGCCATCGGCTCAGGCGGTTTTAATACGCTCTACGGCCACACGGTCATGTACCTCTACGCCACCGGAGTCAACACGGCGATGGTCAACGACGCTAACTACGTACCGCTCACGGTTTCTACGCACAACATGAACATCGAAAGCTACGTCTGGGTCGTGCCGGGGAACTACGAACCAACACCCACCCCCACACCCGAATCCGACACGGTCAGCTACAGCTACGTCCCCGGCGACAGCTTCGGACGGGTTCTGATTAAGCTAGGCCTCGACGAGGGAAACCTGTGGGGCGAGAACGGAACCGTCCGCTACTACACCAATCAGCTCGTCGAGCAAAACGTCCTCGACCGCAGGGGCAACGTCCTGCTCTACACGCCATTCACGCTCAGGCGGCGAAGCTGACCATTCCCGCTACGCCACGAAAATACCCCGCCCACCACGGCGGGGATTTTCAATTTTACCCGTTTATACGAGTTTTCAAAAATCCGTAAAAACGGGCTTGAAAACGCTCCCGCCATAGGCTAAAATAGAACTAGGCGGTCGGACCGGAAGCCCACTCCCGACTGGCCGCCGCTACCCCTGAACGCTTAGGCGGGGCGAGAAAGAGGAAACGGAAGCCCGCCGGAGGTAGCTCAATGAAAATACCAACTCAAGCCGCAAGCGATTGCGGATTTTTTAATTTAAGAAAGGAGAAATGATGCACAGCTTCAACGCTGACTTGGCGACCAAATACGGCATCCTCGAAGCTATACTCATTCAGAACTTCGAATTCTGGATCAAGAAGAACGAAGCGAACGAACGCGGATACCGCGAAGGGCGCTATTGGACATTCAACAGCACGAGAGCCTTCAGCGAGCTATTCCCCTACGCATCGCCGAAGAAGATCCGCTACGCACTCCAACACCTCATCGATGCCGGGATAATCATGACCGGGAACTTCAATAACTCCCCCTACGACCGAACGCTGTGGTATGCATTTACCGATTTCTACCTCTCCATTTGCCAAAAAAGGCAAATGGAAATCCCCGAAAAGGAAAATCGAAAAGTCGAAAATGTCACACCTATACCAGATATAAACACAGATATAAACCCAGATTATAATAAAAAAGAAAATAATAAAAAGAAAAAGGAAGGGAAAAAAACAGAAAAGAAATTCATAAAACCAACCATAGAAGAAGTCAAAACCTACGTCCTAAACAGTAATTTAAACGTGGATCCCGAATACTTCTACGACTACTACGAAGCCAACGGCTGGAGAGTCGGCAAGGACACAATGAAAGATTGGCAAGCGGCCGTCCGCAACTGGCACAGGCGCAACCTTAACAACCCTCGCCAGCAGGCATCGACCCGAGCCGTGGCGCAGATAAACGCCGACGACCAGCCATACGAGCCGGAGCCAACCGAGGACATCCGCCCTTGGCGTGAATTCTTCGACGAATGGCAAGAAATCCTCGGGATGCGCCCTGCACAGACGGTCGGGAACGTTCGAGCGGCGAAACAGCTCAAGGCGGAGAACGATGACGAAATGCTGACCGCCTTAATGGTAGCGCTTGCTATGAGAAGCCAAACACGGTATCTTACTAGAGAGATTAAGAACATCACCACGCCCCTCGACCTGCTAAACAACCGTGAACGGGTCTGGAGTTTCTACCAAGAACACCGTGAAACATGGAAATGGCAGCAATCGATGCGCAGGGGCGCTGGGCTGATAAACTAAAAAAGGAGCAAAATGGACGATCCAACAATTTATGCCATCGCCATCCGAGGAGTCGGACCCGATACGAACGGCGTCAACCAATACGAATGGGCAACCGCAAAACAAAACGCAGAAATCACTAACGCAATCATCAACGAACGCACACATGTCATCGTCAACGGAGCGGCGGTTCGAGTAATCGACATCGTGAAAACGAAACCGATGAAACTCAGCCACGCCCAGACCCTCCCGAGCTTCAAGCCGTACGTTCTCGAAGCCTTGGCGGCTGAGAAACAGGAAGCGGCGAGATTGACGAACCCCGAGGGCAAGGCTCGGCTCGACGCCTTGAAAGCTCAGCACCGCCTCGGACAAGGGGGAACGTGCTAGCTTACAGAGTTAACCTTTCGGGAACGCACGATCACTACCTCATCACGGAGAAGCAGAAACCGGCACTCGACCAAGCGATGGCTGGCTCGGGGCGAGGAACCGTCACCATCGGCGGCGATACCATCAGAGTGAGCTCGATAAAAAGCATCACGCAATGCGACGTGGACCTCGAATCCTGCCCCGCCTACTTCCAAAAGCGAGTGATACTGGAGCGGGAGCAAGGCGGCATCGGCGTCCCCGGCTTTCATAAATTCCCGACCGAATGGCTCCTGCTAACCTTAAAAGGCGAGATCATCAAAACTGACGTCGCCAGAAACTCCGTCGCCGAAGTCACTAGGATCCTGCTCGCCCAAGGTGACCCTGAAGAAAACAAAGACTTGCGCTTCATCGCAGCCAAGTGCCACTTCAAGTTCGGCACCGACGGCGAAAAGCAATACTTCGTCGCCCCCGACCAGATACCCGAAGCCTTGCGCTGCTTTCCGAACGCCGAAGCCCCCGACCACATGGTCGTGCGGCAGATTTACCACTACGGCATCCCGCAATGGCCGGCAAAATAAACAAAAGTCCTACAAAAGCGCAAGCGATTGTGATATAATGGAAACAACAGGTAGTTGGCGGACTACGCTCACTCCTCGAAACAATTAAAGATGGCTCTGGTGCCGCTGGCGGCGGCCTCAACCGCTGAAGGTTCTTATTCGAAAGACCACAAGAAGCTCAAGTGGCGAATTTCGGAGAAGTCATCTGCATAAAAACCGAAAGCGGCCATCGTTCCCCCTATTTAATGAGGTCGTCGCCAAGGACACCAGAACCAGAAAGGTACAGATGCAAAACAAACCAAAGAAACGTGGACCGAAGCATCCATTGCCGCACGAATTCTATCAAGAAATCGGGCGCAAGGGCGGTCTGGCTGGGAGAGGTCAGCCAGATCGAGGTTTCGCCAACACGAAACGTGGAAAGGACGGCTTGACCGGACCCGAACGGGCAAGGCTAGCCGGGCAAAAAGGCGGCTGTCTCGGCAAGAGAGGATCGGCGAAGAAAGGATTGAAATGAGCCGAGAGATTAAGTTTAGAGCGTGGAACAAAAAAAGAAAGTTTTATTTGTACGAAGTCGAAACTAAAGGCTTCGAAAGCTATGTCCGGGAGAACGGCACAGAACAAGAGCTGGAGCAATACACCGGCCTCAAAGACAAGAACGGCAAGGAGATCTACGAGGGAGATATTGTCAAACAGACAGTTATCACACTTGGGGAGCCTGTCGCAAAAAGATGCGGAACGGGGAAGATTGTCTACGATTACAACAGATACGTTATCGAGGTCGACTGGGCGAGGTGCAGATACGTGGAAATCACGGGCTACGATACTGGGAGATACTGCGAAGTCCTCGGCAACATTCACGAAAACCCGGAGCTCTTGGAGAAAGAGAAATGACGCCCGCAAGAATCTACATGACCACCTTCTACGGGCAAGTCAAGGCGAAAAAGAATAACAAACAGATCGCCCGCCGAGCGAACGGTCAACCATTCATCCGCACCAGCACGGAAACTAAGGCCCAAGAAAACATGATGGTGCAAGCCTTCACGATAGAACGGCTGCAGCAGAAATTTTACAAGGACCAGATCGAGGACAAGGACATCGAAATTGAGATTGACTTTTACAACTCCGATGAACACCGCCACGACCTTGATAACCAGCTCGCAACCGTGATGGACGCACTGGTAAGAGCGGAAGTCCTGCCGGACGATAACCAAAAGGTCGTGCGAAAAGAAACCGTGACCTACAAGGGGCTCGATAAAGAGGACCCACGTGCAGAAATAACCATAAAGGCTTATAATAGAAGAAAGGAAAAATAATGCCCATCCAAAGAAACCGCCAACATGGCGCAAGAAAAGCCGCAAGAATTATCAGCCGAAACTTCGGAAAGCTAAACCGCCGCTGCGACAATCTGCGAGAGGATATCAACACCGTCGCCGAATGTGCCGTCGATTTATGCGACGCTGGAATTTATCTCGCCGAAAAGGACGAAGAAAAACAAGAGCGCATCGGACGCTTGGAACGAAACCTCGACCACGCCACCGACACTTTAAGCGAAGAAGTCGACCGCCTCAGCTCCCGCATCGTGGGGCTCGGCGTCGCACTGGTCGTCTTCGGACTGCTGCTCTGCGCCGCTCTCGTCGTCATCTGGAGCAAGCTCAATGGCTAGAACATTCGAGATGATGGCGACCCGCCAATTCAACGACATCGAAACCGGAGAAGTCAAGAAACCCGGCGACATCGTGGTGACCAGCTCGATCGACCGCATCTTCAAGATGCTAGACCTACGGGTCGCCAAGCTCCACGCCATCCACCCGAGCCTGAAGAAAAAAGGCAAAAAGGTGGTGGTCTACCAAAACCTGCTCTACTGCATTGGCGGCATCGAAACCGCCGACAGCCAGCTCGCTAGGGCTTTCAAGGACCGCAACATCACCTTCATCTTCAAAACCGCCGACTTCGCCCAAGCCGCTCGCATCGGACGCTACTGCGACGTGATGATTGACGACGGAAAACAGCTCCCCGACTGCGACGTCCTTATCCTTGCGAACTACGACAGCTACCCTCAGATTAAAGGGCGGATAAAGGCCAAGAAAATCTACCAGCAAGTCCACGCCGACTGGGCGGCGATGAAACAACTCCCACAGTGGCGAGATTTCCGCTGGACACCTGACCCCGACGTGAAAAAGGTGCTGGCGGTTTCGGAAACCGTCCAAGAATCGCTGAAAAGAGCCTTTGATAAGCCCATCGAATCCGTCGTGGTGCCGAACATCCTGCTCCCCCCGACCAAGAACAAAACATTGATGCTGGTCTCCGCCACCCGGCTGACCAGCGAAAAGGGTGCGGACCGAATCAAGAAGATGGCGGATATGCTCGAAGCCAGCGGCCTGCCGTATTTCTGGCTTATTTCCGCCGCACTTTCAAACAGCGACCTCGCAACCAAGCTGCAAGGAAACCCCCACGTGATTATCAGAAAACCCGCCATCGAGAACGTCGGCCTGCTCGACGTCGCCGATTACTGCGTCCAGCTTTCCGATAACGAAAGCTTCTGCTACACGGTGCGGGAAGCCCTCTCCCGTGGCACCCGCTGCATCTGCACCCGCATCCCGGAGTTCGAAAAACTAATCAAAAGCGAAAAGCAAGGCTACCTCGTGAACTTAGACCTGTCGGACTTCGACCCGAAGAAAATCTACAGCACCGCAAAACGGAAGCCTGCGCTATTAACGCCGCCGAAACCTGACCCCATCTGGGAAAAGGTGCTCGACGGGAAACTTTAAAGAAAGGAACCATATGGCAGAAAGCCTAGAAGAAGCCGCACGAAGAACCTGCGAATTCGAAGAAACCGCACAAGTGGGGGTCGAGATGAGTAAAGACCCCGAAATCGTCGCCGCCATAAACGTGCTGCAGAGAGCGACGGAGAAATACAACCGCTACTACGTCTTCTACACGCACCGCTGGGAACAGTTCGACGATATCCCGAAAGGAAACCTCCTCATCACGCCGAACGATAAACGCTTCAACAAGGTCGAACTGATCTGCCTCCTCGTGGACCTCCTGCGAGATTATGCCGAGAACACCGGCTGGACACTAAAAGGAAGCGAAGAACTCGGAGCCGCCATCGAAGTTTTGAAGGATACCTATGAGGGGGAAATCGGCGATAGAAAAGTCGAAGAACTAAAACGTCGTGGAATCAGAGAAAGCGACATAATGGTCTTAGAGGAAATCTAAAAAAAGATGAGCCGCCAATCACTCGAATCCGCACTAAAAGAACACCTCGGCGTGAAACCGTCGGGGAAAGTTTCTGAGTGGAAATACAGCGAATGGCTTGAATTTTTTCGCAACGTTCCTGCTGCGAACTTATTAGCAGCCAAGGACTTCCTGCAAAACAACATCACGGCCGAGGGCTTCGCTGCGGCGAGCCGCTGGATTGAAATCTTCGGCAACCCGAAAGCCATCGACAAGCTCTACCGTGGACGGCTTAAAGCCCAGCAAGAAGAAACACTGGTGGACTTGGCACTCTCGGACGACGACGAAGCCTTCTACGAAGCCCTCATCAAAAAGACGGCACTCGAGATTTCCGAATGCACTGGCAACACCAACGAAATCGCCCGCTTGACGATGAACCTGCGGGTCTTCCAAAAAGAGCTGCGAGAAATCCGCTCCAAAAAGCTCAAGAAGGGCTCTGTGCTTGAAAAAACGATGCTGGCTACGGCTCGCAAGCCAGAGCCGTCTAAAAACGCCAAAAAAACGGCAAAAACGGCAAAGAAAAAGAAAGGGTCCAAGTCGTGAAATTAAAATACGAAGAATTAAACCCGAAACTCCACAAGGTCTACTGCCGAACTTGCGGCAAGGCTTTCTGGACTACGCACTGGAGAAAGGCGACCTGTAGCCCCCATTGCTCTGACGTTTACCGGCATGGAAGAAACCGGCTGCGGAAGGGGGCGAAGTGAGGAGAAAAGGATGCCAGACCCCAAGGATCGACATTTACGTTCCGGGCGACGTCTCTAGAGCTGAACAGTTTATCGAATTTCTCGCTGCCTACGGACAGAAACTCTATCCTTGGCAAGAGCTGGTCTTCAAACGGTGGAACACTGAAGATGAAGATGGGAAGCTGGCGAATCAGACCTGCGGATTATGCGTCGCCAGGCAACAAGGTAAAGAGGTCGATGCTTATACGCCCATCCCGACCCCCGACGGGTGGCGATTATTGGACGACATTAAGGTCGGCGACACCATCTTCGGCGATGACGGAAAACCGACCAAAGTCCTCGCAAAATATGAACCCGCCGAAAAAGACTTCTACGAGATCGACTTCGGCAACGCTGGCCGCTTCGTCAACGAAACCATCAAGGCGGGCGGCGGTCATCTCTGGGCGGTGCAAACTACTGACTGGGCTGGAAAAGAAAAGGTCGTGGATACTAACTGGATTTTCGAGAACTTGCCAAGACTGCGGGCGGGAAAACGAACCCTTCGCGTCCGACTAACTCAACCGGTCGAATACCCAGAAAGAAAACTCCCGCTTGACCCTTACTGCCTCGGCTTATGGCTTGGAGATGGGAACTCATTAGGCGGACAAATCTCGTGTCACGAACTTGACAAAGAGCTCTACGCTTCAGCGTTTGAAAAGGCTGGCTTTGAAGTCCATGACCGTCCAAAACTATCAGCGCACGGACGACAAATTAGTGTCTATGGACTTATGGTCAAACTGAGAGAAATGGGGCTGCTAGGAAACAAACACATTCCCCCCGAATACCTGATTGCTTCAATCGACCAACGCTACGAGCTTCTGCGAGGGCTGATGGACAGCGACGGATACGCTGAACGACACTCCAGCGAAGTCTCATGGGGTCAATCGGGAAGACCGGAGCTGGTGGAACAATTTATGGAGCTGGTCTGCTCTCTCGGGATGAAACCGTCCTACCGCAAGAAAGAACTGTCAAAAAAGAACCCGAACCACAAAGACGCGATGGAAGTACAATTCAACGCCATTGGCGACAAGCCGGTCTTCAAAAGCAAGCGCCGCCTTGAACAGTTCGAGAAACACTACACCAAGCCCCAGAGCTTTAATTATTGGTACATCAAAGACATCCGCAAGATCGAAAAAGGTGACGATCGCTACTACTGCCTCGCGGTGGATAACGAGAGCCATCTTTTCTTATGCGGCAAAAGCTACATCCCCACGCACAATACCCGCCTCATCGTCGACCAAATCATCGTCGATTTGATTTTTAACAACACGCACGGGCTCTACACTGCACAGAAACAAAACACCGTCGATGAAACCCGCAACCGCGTGCTGGACTTCTTCTACAACGGCCCCGAAGAAATCTTCAACTTACTGACCGACCGCTTCCGCACCAAGCCTAAAAACTTCTCATTTATTGAGCTCGAACTACCGTCAGGTGCGAAATCCCGCTACGACTTTATGACGAGGACGCGCCTCGGCGGCTTAGGCCGCACCTTCGACAAAAACATACATGACGAAGCCGCCGACATGTACGACACGCACCTCGAAACGCTGCAGCCGACCATCTCCGCTTCGCCGGGGCAAAACCCTCAAACCATCTTCTGCGGAACTCCCCCGATGGTGGAAACGGTCGGCGAAGTCTTTGCTCGCACCCGAGGTCAGCTCTTGAGCGGCGGAAAGGGGGCGTGGACCGAATGGAGCGTCGAATTCCTCACTGATAAATTCGACCGAGAAGCGTGGTACAAAACCAACCCCTCGCTTGGCTACACCTTGCTCGAAAAGGCCATCGAAGCGGAAGCTAACTCCATGAGCGACGACGGCTTCAACCGGATGCGCCTCGGCTGGTGGGCGGGCATTGAGAATAAACGGGCGATCCCCCAGCCCATCTGGGATAAGTGCTACACCGAAACCCCCGACTACGACGAAG
>CAYOTX010000022.1:0-12697 GCA_964407015.1 uncultured Candidatus Saccharibacteria bacterium | reverse complement strand
GCCATACTTTTATATTATAACACTTATTTTAAATTAAGCTTAAAAATGGTATAATAGTCGGCATGGAACCAACTTTTTTTCAAAAACATCCACTTTTGAAAGATATTCTTAGCCTCGCCGGCTTTATCGGCGCTATCGTGCTAGGCACTATGTTTTTAAATACCTACATTTATCGTTCTTACAATGTAGTGGGCGGCAGTATGGAAAACACCTTGCATCAAGACGACCGTGTAATAGTCAACCGCGCCGCTGTCTCTTGGGCGCACTTTACTGGCAACGAATACATACCGGAGCGCGGGCAAATTATCGTTTTTCTAAATGAAGATGAGGCCAAAGTTGCCGAATACAAAGCTCAAGGCGTAGAACACCCAGTTACTTGCTCGGTGCCTTCTAATGTTAGCGATCAATACATTATCAAACGCGTAATTGCCTTCCCTGGTGAACGCGTCACCGTAAAAGATGGTACCATGACTATTTACAACGACGAACACCCAGAAGGCTTCGTTTATGATACCAACTGGCGCACTTCCGACACCGACGGTCCCAAAGAGCACACTTCGGGCGAGGTAGACACTACTGTACCTGAAGGTGAGCTCTTCGTCTCTGGCGACAACCGCGAAGGTTCCAACTCTTGGGACTCCCGTAACGGCCTGGGCACCATTCCTTATTGTCGCGTTATTGGTCCAGTAGTTCTTCGCCTCTTCCCCTTCGATAAAATCCGCTCATTCTAATAGATCCAGCACTAAAATATCATTATAAAAAAGCTCGCCATATTGGCGAAGCCCCTAAGATTGATCCACCGGCCATTTTATTAGCGCAAACGGCGCTATTTGGCAAAATACTGCCAGCATAAGCCTATCCAATGTACCAGTCTCTAAACCCGCTATTTGCGTAGTCATCAAAATCAAGATGCACACATCTACCAATATTGCCACTAACGCAACCAGTATTAGCATAGCAGCAATACGCAGCTTCGACAGTTCATCGCGATACCTTATAATCACAGCGCAAGCGCCACTTGTCATCAAGGATACCACACTCAGTGCTGCTATTACCGCAATAACAACCAGCACTTCGTTTGAAGCCATATGTCCCATAGCCTCTCTAAGTTTGTCCACTGCCACATACATCAGCGAGTTTACAATGAAAAATGCCATATATCTTCTCGCTATTTTATCCATCAAATCCCTCCTTTATGATGAATTTTTAACGAAACATATATTCTCTTCTATTGTAACATACTTCCTTTTTCTTGTCAATCCGCTAACGCTATTTTGCCATGCCAAACAGCTTAAACTTTACCAATCAACTTCACCGATTCATTTTCTGGTAGCTCTTCCACATTTTTAAGCTTTCGCTCTATCTGGCGCGAAGTTGTTTTAGCGTTTTCAATCTTGTTTGCCGACTCTTGCAACTTTTTCTGCACCCCTTCTAATAAGTCTGAGAACTTCCCAAACTGCGTCTTCACCGCACCTAGCGTTTGCCACACTTCCGCCGAGCGTTTTTCTATCGCCACCGTCTTAAAGCCCATCAAGAGCCCATTTAAAGCCACCGGCAAAGTAGACGGGCTAGTGATAGATACATGATGTTTTTGCCGTACTTCATCACTTAAGCCAGGTATCCGTAAAATCTCCGCATACAAACTCTCCGTCGGTACGAACATTATCCCAAAATCCGTTGTCATTGGCGGGTCTAAGTATTTCGTAGAAATTTTCTTCGCCTGCTCTTTTACATCCGCCGCTAAAGCCTTGGAATATTTTTCAATCTCGGCCTTGTCGCCATTATCATACGCCGCAATCAGGCGCGAATAATTCTCTACCGGAAATTTACTGTCTACCGGCAAATACACCAAGCTTTCTTCGTCTTTCCCGGGCATCTTAATTGCAAATTCTACCCTATCGCTACTGCCCTTTTTAGTAATCACGTTTTCTTCATACTGCGCCTTATTCAAAATATCCTCAATAATTGCACCGAGTTGCACTTCGCCATAAATCCCCCGCGTTTTTACACCCTCCATTACCTTTTTTAGGTCCCCCACACCAGTCGCCAAATTCTTCATTTCGCCTAGACCCTGATACACTTGCGTTAGTTGCGTAGAAATAGATTTAAAACTCTCGTTAAACCTTTTCTCCACACTGGCCTTCAATTTCTCGTCTACCGTTTCGCGCATTTCTTCTAGTTTTTTCTCATTACCGGTGCGTAATTGCTCTATACTTTTTGCATTGCTATTTTGCATCCGCTCCAAATTTTCGTTAATCTCTTTACGGTTTTCGCGGAAATTGCGGTCTATCGCTGGGTTGATTTTCCCCACTTCGCCCTCTACCCGAATCAGGCGCTCTTCCATCTCTTTAAAATCGGCTGATTTTTCCGGCTGTGCCGGCTTTTTCAAAATCAACACCACTAATAACCCGATAATTATCACCCCAAAAACCATTAACACTATATCCATTACTTCATTATAACACAAAAGTATGCTATAATGACTTTATGCCGTAATAGCTCAGTTGGTAGAGCAGCCGCCTTGTAAGCGGCAGGTCGTCGGTTCAAGTCCGACTTGCGGCTCCATGAGTGAAAACAATAGAGAGTGCTTGCACTCTCGTTTTGTTTTCCGAGTGGAGCAAAAGCACTACTGCACCTGTAGTTCTTTTTTTCTCACCGTAAAACTCTGAAAAATACCTCATAATTTACTACAATCGAGGAATATAAAGGCAAAATCTGCTTTCAAACAGATTCTTGCCGCCGAAGGGGCGGAGTGATGTGATAAAATTTATTATCACATCACGAAGCTTCCGAGGTGTAGCAAATTATGAGACAATACTTTAAAATTGTTATCTTGCAATCTAATAATTTTCTGGCTTTATTTCAAAATATGCCTGTGGATGATTGCAGACCGGACAAACCTCAGGCGCGTCTTTACCAATCACAATATGTCCACAATTACGGCATACCCAAATTACATCACCATCCTTAGAGAATACTTTTTTATCTTTTACGTTTGCAAGTAACTTACGATATCTTTCTTCGTGAGTTTTTTCAATTGCCGCCACTTCTTCAAACTTTACTGCCAATTCCTCAAAACCTTCTTCACGCGCAGTTTTAGCAAACCCGGCATACATATCAGTCCACTCATAATTTTCACCAGCCGCCGCCGCTTCTAGATTAATATCCGTAGGTTCTACCGCACCACCATGCAACTCTTTATACCACATCTTGGCGTGTTCTTTTTCATTTAGCGCAGTCTCAGCAAAAATAGCCGCAATCTGTTCAAAACCATCTTTTTTGGCTTTAGAAGCAAAAAAATCATATTTATTACGTGCTTCACTTTCGCCCGCAAAAGCCTTTTTCAAGTTTTCTTCAGTTTTAGTACCTTTATACATTTTAACTCCTTTTTCTTATTATACACTAATCTAAAACAATCGTATAATTTGCATCATCCGCGCCGTTTACTTCGTCCGTCTTATTATCTACATAATCACTATATTCATTTAAAGATTTAAACGGCATAAACTGCGCTGCGCGTTCCAAATTTGGCATATATGGTCGACCTTCAGCATGAAAATGTGGTAAATCTATAATATCTGTATAGGGAAAATCATTTTTCATGCTTTATGTCCTCCCACTTGGCCGTTACGTTTTCGCATCGTCGCTCCCTCTTCAAAATTCTTTAATTTCAAAATTGAGTTTTTGCCATACCTTTGTTTAATCTTAATTTCCGCCGCTTGTAAGCGTTTTTCTTTTTCTGTCTCTCTACGTTTTTTATCATAATCCGTAAAGATATCTAACTGCCTTAACGAATAATTCTCTACATTATCAATTTTTACATGATTTGCGACGATATAAAATCTTCGTGCCAACAATCCATGCTTTACTTTATCGTCAAAAAGCTCCAAAGCTTTTGACGTGATATTTTTACCAGAATTTGTAAACTCCCCCATATTAATCGTACCGTGTGCCGCTTTTGGTACTTTTCTGCCATAATAATCGATTTCACTTTCGCCGGTAGATTTATTGCTTGCATCATATTGCACCGTTAGCACAATTTGATCCGTTACAAGATTTTTCGCCGCAAGCTCCAAACTCAGCGCATCCGCCATTTCCCAAGTTATTAGCCTGGCCTTATCATAATCATAAGGCTCAGATAACACCTGACCTATACTAATACTATGATTGTCAGATTTATAATTTTTAATATCGCGGATTGCTACAGGTTCCCAACCCCATGCATGATCTATTAAAAGTTCCGCATTAATCCCAAAAGTTTCATATAATTTAGCGGAGCCATTTATAGAATATCGTGCCAAGTCACCCATAGTGCAGATGCCCAACTTCGCTAGTCTTTTAGCATATCCTGGCCCCACTCGCCAAAAATCAGTCAAAGGCCGGTGCGTCCACAAATTATGCCGATAAGTTTTCTCATCCAATTCTGCAATTCTCACGCCATTTTCATCTGCCGGAATATGCTTGGCTTCAATATCCATTGCCACCTTCGCCAAATACATGTTTGTGCCAATTCCAGCCGTAGCCGTAATACCAGTCTGCGCTAATACGTCTTTGATTATCGTCATTGCCAGTTCACGTGCTGTCAAATGATAATTTTCAAGATAATGAGTCACGTCCAAAAACGCTTCGTCTACAGAATATACATGAATATCTTCCGTTGCTATATATTTAGCATAAATACCGAATACTTTCGCACTTGCCGCCATGTATTTACGCATTTGTGGCTGGGCAATAATAAAATTATTTGTCTTTTGTAGTACCTCAAACAACCGTGGCCGGCCCGGCAAGCCCAACGCCTTCAAAGCCGGGGATACAGCCAAACATATCGTTTTTTCTGTGCGCGAAGCATCCGCCACCACCAGCCTTGCAGTCAGCGGATCCAGCCCTCGCTCTACACATTCTACCGATGCATAAAAAGATTTTAAATCTATCGCTATATAACAACTCATTAGATACAAGTATAGCCGCCGTCTACTGGCATGATCAGCCCGGTTACATACGAAGCCTCTTCGGATGCCAAAAATACCGCAGCCGCATCCAGTTCACCAGACTTACCATAACGCTCCATTGGTACGTGAGTTTTAGCAAATTCTTGAAACCTTGGCGTATCTAGTACTGCCTTAGTAAGCTCCGTCTCGAAATATCCTGGGCAAATCGCATTGCAAGTAATACCCTCTGTAGCCAATTCCGCCGCTACAGCACGAGTGAAATTTACTACCGCACCCTTGGAAGTATGATAGGCTACTGTATGAATCTCCGTATTCCCCACCAAACCATACATCGACGCAATATTAATAATCCGCCCATATTTATTCTTTTTCATAATGTTTGCAAAAGCGCGTGTCATTTTAAACACGCTAGTCTCGTCCGTCGCAATAGTAAAATCCCACTCTTCGTCCGTCATCTCCAGCACGCCTTTATCTTTGGAAGATCCGGCGCAGTTTAATAAAATATCAACTTTGTCAAACTCTTTCTCTACTTTTGCAGCTGCCGCATCTATATCTTCCGTAGACGTCACATCACACTTTATCGCCACTACTTTTTTAGCGCCAGCTTTGATTAATTCCGGCTTAAACTCTTCCAGTCGTTCGATTCTCCGTGCCAAAATCGCCAAGTCTGCTCCTTGTCGTGCAAAGGCAAGTGCCATTTGTTTTCCTAATCCAGAAGATGCCCCCGATACTACCGCTACTCTGTCTTTCAAACTAAACATAGTCCTCCTTTTACTTTTCTTTATTATACCAAAATTGTGTTAAAATCATAGCATATGCCAGGACATAACATTAAATCCAATCCGCACAACGAAACTGTCATTAAGGCCGGCTTTATCGCTATCGCAGTTAATTTATTATTAGCCATATTCAAAGTTGCTATTGGCGCAATTTCTAATTCCATAGCCATCACTTCCGATGCTATCCATGGATTAATAGATACCTTATCCGGCATCATCGTTATCACAAGCGAAAAACTTGGTACCAGCAAAAAATTTGCCAAGAAACATGAAAAAATAGAACATTTCGGGGCTATTCTTATTGCTATCATCATCATTGCCATAAGTATTCATATCTTTATAGAAAGCATTGAAAAAATCATTGAACCCGAAGAGATTGAGTATTCCGCGCCAATCATTATCGTTCTAATCGGCAGTATTATTGCTAAGTTCATCTTGGGCCGTTATCTCAGAACCACCGGCACTAAGGTAAAATCAGACACTTTAATCGCTAGCAGCGTAGAGACCATTAATGACAGTATTATTAGCGGCGCAGTATTATTTTCTGCTACCATATATTTAATTTGGCATATAGATGTCGAAGCCTACATTAGTATCATAATTTCAATCATTATTCTTAAATTTGGTTTAGAACTTATTTTTCCTAAATTCTTCAAGCACCATCACAGTCACTAGGGTTCCGCAGACGAACATAATCGATAAAATATCTACCCTAAGCACAAGCTTAATGTTATAATAAAGACAATAATATAACAAAAGGAGTATTTAATGAAAAACTTAACTACCGCTGAAGCCGCCGCAGTTGGCGGAGCTGTGGGCGCAATGACTGCTTTCTTCACAATCTTCGCAATAGTATTCTTCGTCCTTATGGTCGTAGCCAACTGGAAAATCTTCAAAAAAGCTGGCGAACCAGGTTGGAAGTCCATCATTCCTATCTATAATGTTTACATTATGTTTAAAATCGTCAACATGAAAAACTGGTTCTGGTGGCTACTAGGTATTAGCATTATTAGTTCCATAATTACTGCTGTTAATAATTCTACCAGCTTCTATTTCATGAGTAGCGCTGAAATCCAAGCAACCGACATCACTACCATTCCAGCTATCGTTCTAGTTGCCATGCTTGTCGAATCTATCATTGCTATCTGGGCCGGCATCGTTTACGCTTATCGCACTTCCAAAGTCTTTGGCCACGGTCTCGGCTACACCTTAGGCTTGATTTTCCTACCAAACATCTTCCAACTTATCCTTGCCTTCGGTAGTTCCAAGTATAACATTAAGCGTCTCAAGAAATAAAAATTCCGCAAAATGAATTTCTTTAGAAAAGTCCGCCTTTCGGCGGATTTTTCTAAATCTAAAATAAAAGTTTATTTTTATCGAGTTTTGTGATATGATTATAGTGTGCCGCGATAGCTCAGTTGGTAGAGCGCATCCATGGTAAGGATGAGGTCACCGGTTCAAACCCGGTTCGCGGCTCCAAGCTATTAGCGCTGGAATCGCGTAGTGGCAATCGCAGGAGACTGTAAATCTCCCCTCTTCGGAGTTCGTAGGTTCGAGTCCTACTTCCAGCACCATAGAAAATAACCTTGACATTTTGTCAAGGTTATTTTCTATAATGTATGGGGTAGGTCGCGAACCGTAGGTTCGGGCGCCGTAGGAGACGAGCATAAATCTAAAACTCGTTTTAGGTTTATCGAGACGACGCCCGGCGTATTATTTCAAGCGAAGCGAGAAATAAGGGTCCTACTCCTGCCGCCAATAAAAGCTTGCTTTTCTTTTTCTGAATGACACAAGAAAATGTTATTTCGCTTCAGCGAAATGATTATCTGCCCCACTCTTCTACCATTCTGGATTAAATCCTCTTCCTACCTACATGCGATTTTATAACCTTAGGTGCTGGTTTCTTTACGACCTTTTTCGCTACTGGTTTTTTCACTACCGCTGCTTTTCGCCGCGCTACCGTAGCGATTTTGCGCTTCCTGATGGCCGCCCGCTTTGCCTTTGCGGCATTATCTTTAATAATTTGCTCTTCTATTCGCGCCGTCATCATCGTAGCCGCCTCAGTGTCTTCCGTAGCCTCGTAAATTGCCAAAATCTGGCGCAAAGTCGACACCTTTGGATCTAGTTCATATGCACTTTCAAGCGCTTCTACTGCCTTTTTATTTCGCCCCAATTTTTCTTCCGCCTTTGCCAAAGCAATATACCTTGCTGGCACATCACCTTCCATTTCGATCGCCTGTTCAAAGGCCATCGCCGCCTTTTCGTAAGCGCCAGTTTCTAGGTAAATCAGCCCCGCATTATGAATAGAAGCCGGGTTACTATCTAACGACTGCGCAATTTCAAAACATTCTACTGCCTCGTCATACTTCTGTCCCTTAGCATACAAAATCCCTAGCCGGTTGTACGCCGCCGCGTTTTTTTCATCAAATTTCAAAATCGTAAGTAACGCTTTTTCTGCCCGAAAAGGTTTACGCTCCTTCATAGAAGTTTGCGCAATCTGCCACAGTTTTTTCATCTGCGCCGTATACTTTGGTGATTTTTCTTCTTCTTTCTTTACACGCGGCTCAACCGGGAAAAAGAAGACCAAATAAACCGTAAAAATAAGTATTGCAAATATTGCAGCCATACCTCAATTTTAACACAAGTTAGATACTATTTGCAATTTTACATGCCCGTTTTTAGAAATCCCCTCGTACGCCGCCAAAAATTTCGGTAATTTCTGTACAAACACCTCTTTACCTGTAATAAAATACGATTTGTAGAGCATCTCTATCGCCGCCCCTAATACTTCCAGAGCATACGCCCGCACACCATCTTTTTTCTTGCCAATTTCTTCCGCTAAGTCCACCAGTTCGGCAGGCTTCACCACCATCAGTCGCTTTGCCAAATTTTTCACTTTTTCGTCTGCTTTAATTCCACTATTCAAAGGCTGTTCATCTCGCAAAAAATACACCGCCGCTCTACTTAAAATAGTCGGCAAAATCTGCGATGGGTTATCTGTAATTAGCATAAAATGCACTCTCTCACGTGGCTCTTCCAGGCTTTTCAAAAACGCATTTGCCGCCGCTTCACCCATAGCCTCCGCCGGGCGGATCACCACAAAGACATCACTAGTTTGCCGCGTGCTAATCTGGCTAATTACGTTTCGCACCTGCTCTATCGTAATTACACTTTTATCTTCCGGCTGTAAAATAATCGCATTTTTTATCTCTACTGGTACGTCTTTAGGCATCACAAATACAGAAGTCCCCACCTTCCTAGCTATCTCAGCAATCTCACTTGCCTGCCCGAAAAACATTCTCAAATTCCTTCGGCAATTTCGCCTCAAAAGTCACCCGCTTGTCACCCGGCAAAGTAATTTCAAGTTTATTAGCATGCAAATATAATCTGTCCGCTTTTTCCTCACCATATAGCGGATCGCCGAGTATCGGGTGGCCTAGATATTTTAAATGCACTCGTAGCTGATGTGTTCGCCCTGTAGTAGGCCTCAGCTCCACCAAGCTATACTTGTCATTACTTTTTAGCACCTTATAATATGTTTCCGATTGTTTCCCGTTCGGGTCTACCCGAAACATCGTCGGGTGTTTCAAATCCCGCGCTATCGGCAAATCTATCTTTGCCTCATCTAGCTTTGGCCGGCCAGATACTACCGCATAATAAGTTTTATGCGTAGTGCGATTTTGAAATTGCTTTTTCAAAAATTCTTGCACCTCGGGACTTTTAGCTAGTATCACTACACCACTAGTATCGCGGTCTAGCCTATGCACCAACAGACCATAATTTTCCAAAGTTTTTTCGGGGCAATACTGCGCCCGCGGCATAGATAAAAGCCCCGCTGGTTTATTTAACACCACCACATTGCCGTCTTCATAAATTACTTCCGGCACTAGGTCGGCGTTTTTCATGGTTTCCGGAATTTTTAAATCTATCTTTACGCCCCGTTCAAATTTCTGGTTTGGCTTTTTCGCAGTTTCACCATCCACCGTCACAAACCCAAATTCAATAAATTTCTGCAAAGAAGATCGATTATAGCTCTTAAAATACTCGCCCATCAAGATATCTAGCCGTACTTTTTCTGGCTTTTCCGCTTCCTCTACCAGCCGTTTGTCGCCATTTATCACTCGCGACATCTCTGGCTTACTAAATTTCTTCCCTGTTCGTATCATATACAAATTATACCATATATGTTATAATATAGCCAAGGTGGGAGTATTTTTACAGGGAGGTGTTTATATGACTCTATTAGAGCAGCGCGAAAAACTTATTGCCAAATTACCTAAAAACCAACAAGCCGAACGTCGCCACCAGATCGAACTTTCCGATATTAAAGTTGCCAAAATGCGTACCCGTCTTAAGGTTCATTTTGATGACCTTGGCCTCGAACAAAGTATGGACGCCCTCGGCTACATGTGCGAAAAACACGGCGACCAAATTCGCAAAAACGGCGAGCAATACATTGCGCACCCTTTATCTATGGCTTGCATGTTCCAATGTCTCAAAATCAGAAACGACGATATTTTCGCCACACTCTTGTTACATGATGTCATCGAGGAGAGCGCTCCGGCCGGCGTTAGACTATTAACCAGCGAAGTAGCTAAACTTGCCGAAGATTTACCAGTTGGTGCCACCGTTAAAGCCGCAGTTAGGTTGATGACCTTATCCAGAGCTTACCTCGGCGAAAGTGATTACGAGATGAAGTTGCGCTATTTTCAACAACTTATTGACGAAGATAAGCCCGAAAACAAAATCGCCACCATCGGCAAGGGCCTTGACCGTTGGGACAATATTACTACTATGACTGAGCTATCCAAACGCGCCATCCGCAAAAACGTTCTGGAAACTTCGATTCTGCTTTTGCCTGTTCTTAAAAAAGCTAAGACCAAGTGGCCACGCGAAGCCAATGTACTGTTTCTGGTCCGCTCCAATATCAAAAGTATGAACAACATATTAGCAGTCTATAATGGTATTACCAACCTTCATGACGAAGCCGAGCTTAAAAAACTTATAGAAGATAAAACTTATCTACAAGAATTAACCTAACATCTCCCACCCAAAATCCCGACCATCTCGGCCGGGATTTTTTCCATCTTTCCATTATATCACACTTATGCCAAAAAGTCAAATCTACCTCAGGTGAAAGGCTTCCTGCGCCTCTAACAGCTTAGTATTGGCTACCTTATTTGCGTACTTCTCACCTTGTTCCAGTAGTTCATATACTTGCTCATCAGAAATAGCCGCCAATTTTTCTTGAAACACAGTAAGCATGCCAGACACACTTTCAGCCACTTTTTTCTTCAAATCACCATAACGAGTTTCCCCTGCCCATGTGCCAATTACATCCTGCAAAGGCACACCAGTCACCAAAGATTCTATCTGTAAAAGATTAGAAATCCCAGGCTGATTAAACATATCAAATTTTACTTTACCAAGCGAATCCGTCGTAGCAGACATAATCTTTTTCGCCGCCTTGGCTGGCTCGTCGTCTAGCATAATCTTAGAGTTCTCTGCCTTGGTAGATTTGCTCATCTTCTTTTCAGGGTTCAAAAGATCACGAATCCGGATCCCTTCATTCACCCCCATAAACTTAATCTGATCCGCCGTCTTAGCTGGCACCGTAAATATCTCACCAAACCGGTGGTTAAAGCGCATCGCCAAGTTACGCGTGAGCTCTATATGTTGGAACTGGTCCTCACCAATCGGCACATATGTTGCATCATACAGCAAAATATCCGCTGCCATCAAGATAGGATAGTCAAATATCCCCACATTGCAACTTTCTTGACCCTTTGACTTCTCCTTATACTGAATCATCCGCGAAGTCTCACCCATCGTAGCTACACAGTTTAAAATCCAACATAGTTCAGAATGTGCTGGCACATAACTCTGGCGATAAATGTGCACATTTTCATTAATTTCTAAGCCTGCCGCCAGATAATATTTAATTGTGCGAATAATATTTTTGCGCAAATCCCCATCTACATCCGAAATAATAGAGTGGAGGTCTGGCACAAATATATTAATATTAGAATCTTTAGAATGTTTGTTGGCTAGCCGCACCATCGGCAAGAGTGCCCCCAAATAATTCCCTAGCGTCAACACGCTATTTGACCTAATTCCAGTTAAAATCGTCTTCATCTAAAAATCCACCATTAAATTAATGGTGGAGTGTACGAGATTCGAACTCGTCACCTCTTCTATGCCATAGAAGCGCTCTACCAAATGAGCTAACACCCCACTACTGACATCATAGCACATATTGACATTTTACACAACCTATGCTACAATTAGAAGATATTTCGTCTATATTAAAGGAGGAATTTACGTGAGACGAATAGTGAACCTTATCATATCCGGCTTCATTCTGTAGATAGCTTCCCAAATAGCTCCGCAACAAATCCAAATCAAAGATTTCGGCACACTCGCTCTGGCCACAGTGTTACTATGGCTTACTACCATCGCAATCTACGCAATATCCCTTCTTCTGATGAGCGGCGGTCTCATCTTTGAGAGTTGTGGTTGGGTAATCATTGGCACCATTATCTTAGCGACGGCAAAAATCATCGCATTATATGCTATCAGCGCTTGGCTGCCCGGCTTCAACGTAGTAGGATTTTGGCCAAAATTTCTGATTGCACTGGCCTGTTCAATGTTTACGCTTTCCAGCCCCACAAACAACCATAGCAACAACGACAACAATGCCGAATATGAACAGCTCTAACCCCGTCCCCGCATGGCGGGGACTTTTTCCTACTTTTTCATATTTTTTTAAATTATTTTGTAGTTGTGCTATAATGGAAGAGTCATATTCAATTGCTTAAATAAAAGCTAGCACATTTTTACAATTAAAACACGGTATAAATGGCGCCGCAAGGCATCAAGTTGACTGTGTTTTAATTGCTAGCACAAACAATTGGATATGACACCCCTTGCGGTGCCATTTTTGTTAATCCCCATTAATATAGTGGCACC
>CAYOTX010000021.1:0-12917 GCA_964407015.1 uncultured Candidatus Saccharibacteria bacterium | reverse complement strand
TTCCAGAAAACTATACTCTCCCTACCGCCAATGGTTTTCAGGAAGGCAATAGGCTTCCAAGGTCTTCGCAAATCGGATTTGACAATAATACTATAGCTTACGTCTATAACAGCGGAAACAATACAGACAATTGTACTAGTCCTGGTTGCTATAGCTATTATTCTTGGAATGCTGTTACGGCTGGGTCTGGGATAAATATTGCGGCTAATACCGATGCTCCTTATAGCATCTGTCCTAGAGGCTGGCGATTGCCAAATAGCACCAATTCAGATTTTTCCGGCCTAGTTGCTGTCTACGGTTCAGGTGAAAATTTTTACCATAATGCTGGACCAGGCACAGTGGCAAATTTCTTACCAGCGGGGAACGTAGGCGGTTTTGGGAGCGGCAGTGGGCTCTATTATATATCGACAAGTACCAACGGTACAGTTTCAAAAATAATGCGCTTCTGGCCAACTTTCGTTTATTCTTCAACTGATTTTTATAAAAAATCAGGCTTATCTGTCCGCTGTCTTGCCCGCTGAGTAAACGGACCGCCAAAGCCACTCAACACAACCACAGCTCCAGCCCGCTTTTCATGTATAAATACAAATATAATAATCGCTGCTACCTTAGCCCACCCAACACGCCTTGGATTTGCTCAATTTTCGTGTTACAATAAAAACATATTCGAGGTTACTCGCAATACCCCTTAGCCTAAAGCCAAGGGGTATATTTTCTATTTCTTCCCAGTATTCGGCGCTTTAGGCAAAACAGTTAATTCTACGCCACCATCAGCCACATCAATAGCTTCACCACTAGCCCCAGTACCACCACCATACCCAGCCAGATCCACTTCTACCCCTTCCCCACGCACATCTTCGCCTAGCGGCACTAGCGTTAGTTTATTTTCCACCCCACCCTGCAAACCACTAATCGTAATTTCATTTTCTTCTGTCACACCTAAAATCATATCATTTAGTGCTACCAAAGTTCGCATGCCATTAGTCTCAAATTTCACCCGCACGCTATCACCCAGCTGCTCGGTTTCTACAACTTCCAAAGTAGGTAGCGCGGTAGGGTCAGTATTTTCTTCTACCCTCGGCAGGCTATCATAGCGCTCAATAATATAATCTGTCAACAAGCTCAGCTCATTTAAATTGGTCACTACTAAGCCGCCCGTTTGCGCCGCCAAATCATTATAATAGCCACCATATCCAGCAGTAGTAATAATATAAAAATTCACCGGGTCGATAGTTTTACTAAGTCGCACTACTTCATCTAGCGTCATGCCATCGCGGTCTGGCGAAAGGAAATTTGCATCAGTTAGCACCACCAAAGATTTCGTCGCACCATATTTCCAGTTCAGGCTTTGCATGGTATGGAAAGACGCCGAGAGTAAAGATTCTGGTGTATCGCCACCACCGTCTGCGCGAATAGTCGCCAGTTCACTTTCAAACACTTCTAGCGTGCAAGTTTCAAAATTGCAATGCTCTACTGGTGTATATGGGTCGCCCAGGTCGCGGTAATCATATAAAGCTACTCGCCCACCAGAGTTTAAAGTCTCGGTAGCTAGGCGCAGAGCCTCAGCCTTATAACTTTCTATCATGCTACTCATCGAGCCGGTAGAGTCAATCAAAAATGCCGTATCGTGTGGCGACGAAATTTTATTTTCTATGCCAAAAGTCTTGGTAATTTTATCAAAAATCACCCGTGAAGCATCTTCGTATAGATTATCTGCCACGTAGCCAACGTGGTCGCTAATGCTCAGGCGCGAGCTGCAGAAAATATCACGCCTATTACACCAAGTACCCACCTTGCCCGCCAAAGCCTCCGGCTCGTACGGAATATAAGAGCCGAGCAGCCCCTTATATGCCTGGCAATCTGGCACATACATGCGGTAGTCTGACAAATTTTCGCCTCGGCAGGCTACTGGTATTATGCCCTTCCCTTCGGGCAAATAAATTTTCGGGTCGCCAAAGGTAGCCGCATAAATAATACGATCCGCGTTTAAACTTCCCAAAGCTTTAGACACTACCATTGCACCCTGCGAATATCCACCTACCACATATTTAGTGCCCGGGCAGCTAGCGCTATTTACCATTTTAGCCAAATTTTTCACACCAGTATTTATGCTATCGCCAAATTCATACGCATCGCCTGCGCCAAACAGCGCCCCCACCGTTACGCTTAAATTATCTACCCCCACTCCTACCGCCGGGTAGTCTAAATCTATAAATTCGTAATTCAAACTTGTAGTAGCAAGTTTACTTTCTATAGTATTTTTGTACTCCAAATAATTTTGGTCCACCCACCGTTCTCCGCCCGACCCACGCGCAAACACCACACGCACATCCGGGCAACTTTCGGCCTGCACTGACAAGCGCGGCAGTACCGAGCCTACCAGCGCCAAAGCCGCCACCAAATATTTTATTTTTATTTTCCCACCCTTTCCGCTTGCACTTTTCGGGCAGATTTTTCGCGCCCCACTTTTGCCCACTTTTTTACTTTTTTCTCGCAGTTTTGTTGGCATACATTGCTCCCATTTTAATTGTTTGGGGATTATAGTCACAAATCGCCTAAAATTTCAACCCCCCTAATAAAAATCGTGCTATAATAGGGGTAAATTGGAGGAAATATGGATCAAAAACAACGCGCGTGGGACGAATATTTCATGAAAATCGCTGAAACGGTTGCGCTTAAAAGCAAAGATCCGTCCAGTAAAATGGGCTGCGTTATTGTGGATCCTAAAAAGCGTGTGGTGTCGCTAGGTTACAATGGTATGCTGCAAGGTGCCGACGAGTCTAAAATGACTTTGAGCGAGCGCCCCATGAAGTATTATTTTGCCATTCACTCGGAAATGAACGCTATTCTTTTCGCACATCAAGACCTCACCGGCTGCACCATCTACAATCGCGTAGCCACTTGCGAAAATTGTCTCAAATATTGCCTGCAAGCCGGCATCAAACGCTTTGTTTATAAAGAACTCCGTGTGCACTCCCACTCTACCGACCCCAAAAAATCCATGACCAACGTCGAAACCGACGAGGCCGTCATTCGCTTGCTTTCTTCTATGCCACAAGTCACAACCCTCAACCTTAGCAATGGCAAAACCTACATCGAAGATATCCTAGATTCCTACCCTAAAGATTCTTCCGAATACGCTAGACTTGCTCAGTGGGTATAATTACCACTCTATCGGCGCCATGCCACACTGTTTCAAGAAATTATTGGTCTTAGAAAAATGATGGTTGCCGAAAAATCCCGCGTGCGCCGATAACGGCGACGGGTGCGGTGATTCTAGAATTAAGTGTTTACTACCATCTATCAGCGGCTTTTTACTCCGCGCATCCCTACCCCATAGAATAAACACCAAATGTGGCCGTGTTTCGTTTAAATATTTAATCACTTCAGTAGTAAAAATCTCCCAACCCTTACCCCGATGCGAGCCAGCCTTGTGCGCTTCCACCGTTAGTACAGTATTCAACAATAAGACACCTTGCTTTTGCCAACTCCTTAAGCTTCCGGTTGGATTTATATGTTTACCGATATCCGAGTCGATTTCTTTATAGATATTAATTAGTGACGGTGGTATCGGCTGCCTAGGCGGCACCGAAAAAGCCAACCCTTCCGCCGCGCCAGGTGTATGGTATGGGTCTTGCCCCAGTATCACTACTTTAACTTCGTTTAAATCTGTGGCAAATGCCGAAAATACTAATTCTTTCCGTGGAAAAATCGTTCTATGTTCATATTCTGCATGCAAAAACTCCGACAATTCCCTAAAATACGGTTTATCAAACTCCGCCTTTAAAAACGGCTTCCAACTCTCGTGCATAGTTTTATTATACATTATTTTATATCTATAAAACCTAATTTTTGTTTATATAATTCACTAGTATTGAGAAACATAAAGGCAAAATTCGCCAAAGGCGGATTTTGCCGCCGTAGGGGCGGAGCCTTGGTGTATAATCTTTAGATTACACCAAGGCGAAGCTTCCGAAATACGGTGAATTATGCAACCAAGACACTAATCTAATGATATAATAAATTAAAAGGAAGGTAATGGCAAAACTATATTTTCGGTACGGCGCTATGGGGTGTGGCAAAACTATGCAGCTTCTCCAAGTAGCGTTTAATTATGAAGAGCGCGGCCATAAAGTTTGCGTAATTAAGCCGGCTACTGATACCAAAAATGGCACTAAATTACTAACTAGAATTGGCCCAGAGCGTGAAACAGATTTTTGCTTTGATTGCAATACAGATTTATTCAAAGAGATTTCTCAAAATTATGCCGACGTCCATTGCGTGCTTGTAGACGAATCTCAGTTTCTTACCCCCGCTCAAGTAAATCAACTAATGAAAGTCGTTACCAGGCTAAATATTCCAGTTATAGCTTATGGGCTCAGGCTCAATTTTCGCCTAGAAGACGGCGGTTTTGAAGGCGCCACTAGATTGCTCCAGATTGCGTATGATATTGAGGAAATTAAGACTATTTGCGAATGCGGTCGCAAAGCTACCTTTAACGCTAGATTTTTAAATGGTAAATTGGTGGCTGACGGTCCAGATGTTTTGATAGATGACGGTACTATAGACATAGAATATCGTGCTATTTGTCCGGCTTGTTATGAAAAATATCTTGAAGAAAGCGCGTCTTGTTCTTCCGAAAATACCCCTGTTAAAGTCAAAAAGGAGAAAAAATAATGTATATCGTAATAGAGGGTCAGGACGGCACCGGAAAATCTACTCAAGCCCGTCTTTTGCAAGAGTATTTTGAAAAACAAGGTAAAGAAGTGGTGGTGATGGACGAACCAGACGGAAACCTCCCTCAGGCGCACGAAATTCATGATTTAATTTTGGTGCAAGGCAAAGAATATAATCTTGAGCCGATGACAAACGTCCTACTTTTTACCTCAGCTCGTATCGAACTCTGGAAGAAAATCGCCGAACCAGTGTTAAAGCGTGGCGGCATAGTAGTTTCGGCTCGCAATTATTGGTCTACGCTAGCGTATCAGGGCTACGGTGAAGGTGTTTCGCGTGGAAGAATAATCCGCATCACTAAAGACTCGTTGCCTGAAAAATATTATCGCCCAGACAAAAGTTGTATTTTGACTGTGTCGGATAAAATTAGATTATCCCGCCAAGGCCATCGCGGCAAAGCTACTGAAACATTTGAAGCTAGGAGAGATGATTTTCAACAAAAAGTTAATAATGCTTACCCAAAAATTGCCAAAGATTTCAACATTCCCACTATCGACGCATCCGGCACTATAGAAGAAGTTTTTGAAAATATCAAACTAACCTTTAATATTTAATTCTCGGCAAACTGCGAATTATAGAGCTCAGCGTAAAATCCGTTAGCTTTTAATAATTCTGCATGATTCCCTTGCTCCACAATTTCCCCATCCCGCATCACCAGGATTAAATCTGCATTGCGAATAGTAGATAGCCGATGCGCAATTACAAAAGACGTGCGCCCATGAGTCAATTTTTCAAACGAATCTTGGATTAGCTGCTCAGTACGGGTATCTACGTTTGACGTAGCTTCGTCTAATATCATCATTGGTGGGTTTGCCACCATAGCCCGGGCGATGGTAATTAACTGCTTCTCCCCAGCCGAAATATTGTCAGAATCTTCTGAAATTTCCGAATGATAAGTTTTAGGTAGGGCTTCTATCACGTGGTACACGTTGCTGGAT
This sequence comes from uncultured Candidatus Saccharibacteria bacterium, assembly GCA_964407015.1. Classification (GTDB taxonomy): domain Bacteria; phylum Patescibacteriota; class Saccharimonadia; order Saccharimonadales; family Saccharimonadaceae; genus Nanosyncoccus. The sequence continues at coordinate 7,245 of CAYOTX010000021.1, read as the reverse complement.
TTAGCCGCCCGCACTATATCGGCAAAAGTGGCTGCCTGGTTGCCGTATTTCAAATTTTCTTCCACCGTACCGGAGAATAGCCAAGTATCCTGCAGTACCATACCAAATAATTTACGCACATCTGCCCGCTTCATTTCGCGTATCGGCACACCATCTATAGTAATATAGCCCGAGGTTGGGTCGTAAAACCGCATTAGTAGGTTAATAATAGTAGTCTTACCAGCACCCGTTGGCCCTACGATCGCCACATTCATACCCGGCTTTACTTTTACCGAAAAATTACGAATGATCGGCTTACCTTCTACATAGCTAAAGTTTACGTTGTGAAATTCTACCTCGCCCTGCACCTTTTCAATAGTCTTGGCCGGCACTGGGTCGGGCTCCTCCTCCGATTCATTTAAAAATTCAAAAATCCGCTCGCTAGACGCTAGTAACCCCTGTATCGTGGCTGTAGTTGAGGCTACTTCAGTAATCGGGCGGTTAAATCGCGACACATATTGGATAAATGCCTGCAACGCGCCGATCGTGATCCTTCCTTGAATGGTAAAAATCCCACCTAGTACCGCCACCGCTACATAGCCTAGGTTGGTAAAAATATGCGTTACCGGAAAAGACAAAGAAGACAGAAATTGCGCCCTTCTGGTAATTTTATTAAGTTTTTCATTGGTATTATTAAAGCTCTCCAGCGATGCCGTTTCGTGCGAATTAGACTTAATAATAATCTGCCCAGCATAATCTTCTTCAATGGTACTATTTAAAACACCTAACGTAGCCTGGCGCTCCACAAAGTATTTTTGCGCATGCCCCATAATTTTACCCACCACTAGCACTGAAAATGGCACTACCACAAATGCCACCAGCGACAACGGCACCGAAATCATCAACATGATAATCATCACCCCAACCAGTGTAGTAATACTGAGTGACATGTCGGTAATTTCCTGCGACATAGATGTGGCGATTACATCAATATCGTTAGTCATACGTGAGAGAGTATCGCCATATTGGTGCTTGTCAAAATACGAAATCGGCAAGCGCGAAATTTTATCTACTATTTGGTTACGGAGCCCCCGCGTGTATTTCGCCGTCACTACCGTAAGGATATATGCCTGCGCATAGTTTAATACTGCCGACCCTACAAACAGCCCTATTACCAACCAAACTTTACCAATAATCGTGCCAAAATCTATGTTCGGGTAAGTATCTACCGCAATATTCGTCATATCCCCCAAAATTTTAGGGATAAAAATACCTAGAATCGCCGAACCAATCGCCAAAATAGTGGATAATATCAGCCATCCGCGATATTTTTTTACCGACATTAAAAATCTAGCAAAAGCTTTAATCGTAGCGCCAGCTCCACGTTTGCCTTGTTTTTTGTCTGTTGATGCCGGTATATCCTTATGCATGAATACCTCGCATTTCTTTGGCAAATTCTTTATCCGACAGTTGCGACTTTACGATTTCTTTATATGTTTTACATTTTGCCAAAAGTTCTTTATGCTTACCCTTCCCTACGATTTTGCCATTATTTAGCACTACGATTTGGTCAGCATTTTTGATAGTATTTACGCGCTGCGCCACGATTAAAGTCACCGCATCGGCCGTAATTGGCTCTAATGCGGCACGTAGCTTAGTGTCAGTTTTCATATCTAGCGCCGAAAAAGAATCGTCAAAGATAAAAATATCCGGATTTTTGCAAATCGCCCGCGCTATTGCTAGCCTCTGCCTCTGCCCACCCGACACGTTTGTGCCACCCTGCGCAATATGTGCATTATATTTATTTGGCAACTTTTCAATAAAATCTTTCGCCTGGGCAATTTCGGCGGCCTTTTTCACTTGCTCTAGCGTAGCACTAGGCGCGCCAAACATTATGTTCGACTTTACCGTACCAGCAAACAACACTCCACGCTGCGGCACCAAGCCTATCCGCTTCATCAAATCATCTTTATTATAATCGCGAATATTAATACCGTTAATTAAAATCTCGCCACTAGTAGCTTCGTAAAATCTCGGCACCAAATTTATCAGTGTAGATTTGCCCGACCCAGTAGAGCCAATAAATGCCGTCACTTCGCCTACCTTAGCGGTAAAAGTAATATCGTCTAGAACCTTTTCTTCCGCACCCGGGTAGCGAAAATCTACTTTTTTAAACTCTACCGCCGGCTGTTTGCTGGGCAAACCTTTTGTTTCAGTTGCCCACTTAATTTTGGGTGTAATATTCAGTACTTCATTTATCCGCCCCGCACACACATTAGCTCGCGGCAGCATCACCAGCATCATCGACATCATCACAAACGACATCATAATAAAACTTACATACTGCGCAAATGCCGACATATCACCTAGGTACGCAAAATCTTTATTAAGCAAAGAAATCCCTACATAAGTACAAAGTAACGTCAATCCGTTAAATATAATATTGATTAACGGCCCCACTAATTTTAAAATTTTATCTAGATAAATTGATAGCCTCGTTAACTCGTCATTGGTTCTCTCAAATTTTTTCTTTTCTAATTTTTCGTTATTAAAGGCGCGAATTACTTTAAGCCCAGTTAAATTCTCGCGCGTAAGAAGCGTAATTTTGTCTACAAATTTTTGATAAATCTTAAACTTTGGCATCACTAGCGCCATAATAATGATAATTGACGACAAAATCGCCACCACCCCCACCGCAATAATCCACGTCATATCTGGCGCAGTCCTAATCGCCATAATTAGAGCCAGAATACAAAACATTGGCGCGAGTAGCATTACCGACAACATCATCATCGTTACTTGCTGTACCTGGTTTACATCATTAGTAGTGCGATTAATTAATGATGCCGTACTATAATCTTTAGTATCTGCCAAGTTCAAGCTTAGCACTTTTTTATAGATCGCCTCACGAATATCGCGCGAAAAGTTCGCCCCTACTCTAGCCGAAAAATAACTCGACGCTAGCGCACATCCCGCCGATAATATCGCGATACCCACCATCATCAGCCCCGTCTGCCAAATATAGCCAGTATTTTCTACGACAATGCCTTTATTGATAATATCTGCCATCAGCGCCGGCAGTTGCAATGTAGCAAAAACCTCCCCACCAGTAAACATAATGAGCAGTAACACCTGCCACCAATATGGTTTTAAAAATTTAAACAGTCTTAACATTTTGCTTCTTTCGTCTCTTTTCTAAATGCATTAGGTAGTAAGTAACTGCCCCCATTATAATATATATATAATACGAGAAGAACCGCCACACCAGCATCGCCCAAAATACATAACCTTCAGATAGCGCCGAAAACACCATATAAAACGTACCTTCCGCTGCACCAGCATTGCCTGGCGTTGGCACAAAATATACTGCACTAGTAATGGCTACCGTAGTCACAAAGCATGGCAAGAAATCTACTTCTCCACCAAATGCGGTAAGCACAAAAAATGGGATCATCGACACTAAAATATGAAACGCCACCGAAATTAAAATAGTCTTAATAAATAATCCACGCGTTTTAAGAATTATTTTTATCGAACGCGCGTATTCACTTACCTCGTATTCGGTTTTTTCAATTGCTTTTTTCTTATCTTTTACAATATGAATTTTAGCCAAAAGTTTTACCACTATATTAATCAATTCCACCGCGCCTTTAGGCAAAAAAGTCGCTATCATGACCACTACCGGCCAAAATGCATAAAACAGTAAACCAAAACATGCCGTAGCAATTAGCGCCGCATTGTCGATACTTAAGCTACCAAACAAGAAACAAAACACCGCAATAATGATAAATCCCATTTGTCCAGAAATCATACCAAACAGCGGAATAGCCGTAGATGACCCGCTAGGTAACCCACTGTTTTTGCGCATATAATAAATTTGAAACGGTTGCCCGCCCACCGCTGCCGGCGTAATATTATCGTAATATCTGCCTAGTAGCACTGTACGCCTCGCCACCTTGCGCGCTTTTTTGATATTAAACTCTTTATCGCCAGGTGTAAGCTCGCGCATCATCATTACATATTTAGCAATTTCTAAAGTAATTGCCGCCACAAAACACCCCGCCGCCGGCAATAGTAGCCACCAATTTATTTTTACTTCAGATAGCTCCGCTGCGTTTTTAGAATTACCGAACTCCGAAAATGCCGTAATCGCAATTACTGCCACATTCAACAAAATAAATAATACTATCATCAAGGGTTTCTTGAAAAACTTTTTCGGTGAAAAACCCCTATGCTCTGCACTGTCCTCTGTTTTACTCATTCTATTCCCGAATAGCTTTGATATTAGGATATTCTTCCACTAGCACGCGAATACAGCCAGCAATCGGTATAGCGATTATTGCTCCAAGTAATCCAAACATATACATACCGATTACAATTGCGCACAAAATCACCAAAGGTTTCAATTTTAATGCATCACCCTGAATCTTTGGCGCCAAAATATTATTTTCAATCTGTGAATACAATATATAAGTTACGGCAAAAATCGCACCGGCAACTGGATTAGAAAATACCAATATCAAGGTCACCAATGTACCGCCAATAAACTGCCCAAACATCGGAATCAAATAGAATGTCATGGTAATCAACCCCATCGGCAAAGCCAAGCTTGGCGAGAAACCAAAAATAAGCGACAATATAAACGTAATAATTGCCGAGGCACACCCATCAATCACTGCCACCACCACCTGACGCGACACATAAGTAGATACCACGTTCGCCATTTTCGTCACAACTCGCCTGCCGACCTTAGCAGACTTCCCATCTCCGTCTTTATTGCCTACTCGATTCCAAAAACTTTCCACCATGCCCGGGCCTTCTAATAAAAATAGCATGGTCAGCACCAACACCAACACCGCTTTCATTACTATGTCAGCCACACTACTCACACTAGACATTAAATTATTACCAAGCACCCCCAGTAAATTATTAGACAAGCCAGTCAACGCATTAGAAATTTCGCCCTCCAAATTATCAATGCCAAAATTCTTACCAAAATTATTAATTCCCTCCCAGCCACCAAAAGTAGTCTCAAAAGTTTCTGGGAAATGCTGCACAAATTTAGCCGTTTCGTTTACTACCACCGGCCCCACTATCGCAATAATCGCTCCCACCGTTAACACCACGATCAAATATGCAAACACTACCGACAATGTTTGGTGCTCTTTGTCTTTGCCAAAATGTTTGGTAAAGAAAATATTCACTTTGCGTACCAGTGGTTTTAAGGCTAACGCCAAGAAAATAGAAATCCCAATAATTACTAACCCAGTAATAGATTTTTCAATTAAAAATATCGCAAACACAATGCCTAGCGGCACCAACCAAAACTTGATAAACGTTTGCAAGTCTGTCTCGATTTTCTTAGACATAAACCTCCTTATAGAACAATTGTAGCATAAATGTTATAATTGTAAAAAGTTTTTAGGTATTGCTACATAATATTGGAAGAAATATGAAAAAAGTTTTAATGCACACTTGCTGTGCGCCATGTAGTGTATATTGTATAGATAGTTTACGTGCCGAAGGTATCGAACCCACAATTTTTTGGTACAATCCAAACATTCATCCATATATGGAGTACAAAGCTCGCCGTGACTGCTTGAAAGATTACTGTAAAAAAATAAATGTAGAGAATATTTTCATCGAAGATTACGGTCTAGATGAATTTTGCAAAAATGTAGCTTCAGACATTCCAAACCGCTGCGTTAATTATTGCTATAAAAAGCGTCTCACCGAAACCGTACGCTACGCTGCAAAACACGGTTACGACGCTTTTACTACTACACTCCTAGTTTCCCCCTACCAAAAACACGAAGAACTAAAACAAGTTTGCGAAGATTTAGCCGCCATGGCCGGCATAGAATTTTTGTATCGCGATTTTCGCGTAGGTTTCCGCGAAGGGCAGGCTAAAGCTCGCGAGCTAGGGTTGTACATGCAAAAATATTGTGGCTGTATTTTCAGCGAGGAAGACCGCTACCGCAAACAAATCGAACGCGACTTAGCCAACGGCTCTCTTTAATCTTTTAAACTTTATTTATCACCGGTATCACTATCGGTGTATGCCCCGTCGCATCAAAGAGGATATGCGTAATATCTTCCTTAATTTCCTCTTTCAGTACCTTCATCTCTGGGTCAGTCGAAATCGACTTATCCGTCTTTTGTCGTAGATAATGCCGTATTTTACCAATTAGCTCTTCCGAATTATCTAGATACACAAATGCCCTAGACACTATATCTGGCGTCTTCATCAGGTGGCCAGTCTTTTTATTTAGGGTTAGCACCACCACAAAAATCCCTTCGCGCGAAATATGAATTCTATCCTTCACCACCGCTTCGTGCACCGGCTGATCTGCATCATCATACAGCTTATTTCCCACGTGTATCCGCCCACATTTGCGAATCGTCTTATCTGGCATTAGCTCCACCACATCGCCATCATCGGCAATCATAATTCGCTCGCGTGGCAAACCTATCACATTTTCTGCCATCTCGGCATTATGCTCTAGCATATAAAATTCACCATGGTACGGCATATAGTTTTTTGGCTGCATCCGCGTTACAAATTCCACATGATCTTCGTAATACGCATGCCCAGATAAATGCAGCGGCCCAATATTAGTTAAGTGCGTCTTACCATTTTGGATCACCTGCGCCCCTTCACGTAGTAATCCATCCACAGTATTTACCACATGCGGCTCATTCCCTGGAATCGGGTTAGATGAAAACACAATTGTATCGGTAGGCTTAATCTTAATATACTTATGCGCCCCCGTCACCATCCGGTTTAGCACCGCGTTCAACTCGCCCTGCGAACCAGTACACACTATACACACCTTCTCGTCTGGCATTTTTGTAATATCTTCCATTTTTACAATCGTATCTTTCGGCACCTTTATCGCCTTGGCCCGCAGTGCCACCTCTACGTTATTAATCATGGAAAAACCCGAAAACGCCACTTTCCGCCCCCGCTTCGCTGCCTCTCTCAAAATAAGCTCAATACGCAAAATCTGCGACGAAAAACACGAGATTATCACCCGCCCATTAGCGTAGTGGTCCATTACCCGACCTAGATTCTCCCCCACATCGTATTCCGAATGTGGATGCCGCCCTGGCGAATCTATATTGGTAGATTCATTCAGCATCAAATCAATCCCCTCTTTCGCTACAATTTCATCTATCCGCGCATAGTCCGTCTGTATCCCCATTGGCCTTTCTTCGTGCCGCCAGTCACCAGACATATAAATCACCCCATTTGGCGTGCGCACC
>CAYOTX010000020.1:0-13661 GCA_964407015.1 uncultured Candidatus Saccharibacteria bacterium | reverse complement strand
AATGAAGATAAAACCCCAATTATGCGTACCTTTACTTCAGAAGATACTGACCTTATAGACCATTCCAAAACTGGCGCCTACGTAGATGGCTATGATTATGACGAAACTACTGGCGTCACTACCTGGACTCCGGTAGATAGTGCTGCCACTATCAAGTTTAAAGGAACTACCGTGGCCGGATGGAGCAATAGCGATACTGCACCGTATTCTGCTACCAAAACAGACGACCCTAATACTGGACACGAATCTTTAGGTAATTATTATAGTTGGACTGCTGCTATAGCCAGCAACGGCAGTTCATTGTTAACCTCTGGTACAACAGATAATATTTCCGATAATCCCCAAAATTCTATTTGCCCGAAGGGCTGGAGGTTGCCTGCAGTATCCAAGTCCAATATAACATCAGGTTCCACTAATGAATTTTCAAGGCTAAATTATCTCTATAATGGGAATAAAACCGATACAGATGCTGGATTAATAAAAGATCCTCTATGGTTTACATACGCTGGCATTATTAATGGCACAAATTCTGGTCTTAACCGATACGGCACCGAAGGTTTCTATTGGTCAAGCACATTCACTAGTGCAACTCATGCCAAATATTTTAACTTCAAAAACAATGGCGTTGATAAAACCTATTACAATCCAAATAGGCGCCATGGCTCATCCGTCCGCTGTCTCGCCCGCACCGAAGATTAATTCTAGAGTAAGCCCTTGATTTTCTCATAGAATAGATATATACTGATATTATATTAAAGCGAGGATAAATTATGCCAGAGGTAAAACCGACAGAGGTGGAAAGCAAAGCTAGTATTAAAGTAGTAGGGGTCGGCGGTGCCGGCGGCTCTGCTGTAGAACGTATGAAAGAAGTAGGCCTTTCTGGCGTAGAATTTGTAGCGATTAATACCGATGCACAAGCCTTGCATCACTCACCTGCCGACGTAAAAGTCCACATTGGCAAAGGTCTTGGTGCCGGTGGCGACCCAGAAAAGGGCCGCGAAGCTGCCGAAGAGGGCAGGGAAGCCATCGAAAAGGCTCTAGATGGTGCCGATATGGTATTTATCACCCTCGGTGCCGGTGGTGGTACTGGCTCTGGCGCTGGCCCTATCGTGGCCGAAGAAGCCCGCAAAAAAGACATCCTCACCGTAGGCGTAGCCACCAAGCCGTTCACTTTCGAAGGTGCTCGTCGTCGTGCTAATGCCGAGCTAGCTATCGATAAGCTCGCCCGCCAGGTAGATGCGCTTATCACTATTCCAAATGATAGGTTACTCCAAACTATCGATCCTCGCACACCACTTTTAGAGACTTTCAAAATCGCTGACGATGTACTCCGCCAGGGAGTGCAGGGCATTTCTGAATTAATTACAGAGCACTCACTTATCAACCTAGACTTCGCGGATGTTAAAGCCATCATGAAAAATGCCGGCTCGGCTCTTATGGGCATTGGTCGTGCTAGCGGTGAAAATCGCGCCGTGATTGCTGCTCAACAGGCTGTAGAATCTCCACTTATTGAGGTTAAAATTGAAGGTGCTCGTGGAGTACTCTTCTCCGTGGCTGGCGGCTATGATATGTCTATGAGCGAAATCCAAGAAGCCGCTGAGGTTATTACTGGCGCAGTTTCCCCAGATGCCAACATTATCTTTGGTGCATCTATCCGTCCAGAACTAGAAGACGAAATCGTAGTTACCGTAGTAGCTACTGGTTTTGATTCTGATTATTACAACGAGCCTATCTCTGAGCCCGAGCCAGCTACCGCCAGTGGCTTTAAAGACGAAAAGCCAGCTAGCGAAGCTAAAGATTTCGCCCTAGAGAACAAATCCAACATGTGGGACTCTATCAAAAACGAGCCCGAACCAGAGCCAGTGGTAAACGATGACGATATGGACGTACCACCTTCTCTTCGTGAGCGCCTGAAAGGTAAAAAGAGAAAATAATTTCAAAGAGAGTGCGAAATGGAGCGGAAATTCAGAATTGGTAACAGCAAAGTTCTAGAAAGCCGCGAAACGGTAGACGGCACTATGATCCGCCGCCGCCGCGTGTCTGACGACGGCCACCGCTTCACCACCTACGAACGCATTGAGATGCCGCCACTCACTGTCACCAAGCGTAGTGGCAACAAAGAAATCTACGACCGCGATAAACTACTTCTCGCCGTCAAGCGCAGCGTTGGTAAGTTTTTTAATTCCGAATTAGAAGTAGAAGATGTAGTCAACCGCGCCTCTGATATATTATACGGTCTTGGTACTGATCAAATCACCTCGCAGCAAATCGGCGAAGCCGTATTGGATGTCCTGGCTGAAGTTAATGAAGTCGCTTATGTCCGCTTCGCCTCGGTTTTTCGCGAATTTAAAACCCTCGAAGATTTCGAGAACATCTTAAAAGAGCAAAAAAGGAAGCAATAATTTTATGCGGGTGGTATGTATTTATAGAGATAACCAAGATTATTCGCGTACCGTCAGCGAGTGGCTGGGAAGCTTTTATCGTCAAACCGGTAGAGAAATAGAAACCATGAATCCAGACGAAAACGTCGGTTTTTGCGAAGCTTACGACATTGTAGAATACCCCACCATCCTCGCTCTTGGTGAGATGGGTGATGTCCGCGCCTCCTGGCGTGGCCGCGACCTCCCGCTTATCAACGAAGTTTTGTACTATATGGTATAATAAACATATGAATTTTGTAGAAGATATTGTTAAAAACGTTTGGGTCCAGCGCCTTTTTTGGTCCGCCATCGTCGTCGCATTTAGTCTACTGCTCTACCATATTATTGCTAGAGTGCTAAACGGTAAAGAGAAGAAAAACTCCAAAATCATGAGTAATAAAAAGAACAAAACCCTCATCCGTATGCTCAAAAGTATCGTCGCCAGCGCCCTTAGCATTATCACGGTTTTGATGGTGCTAGAAATTTATGGTATCAACGTCACTTCTATGTTGGCCGGCGTTGGTATTGCTGGCATCGTAATCGGCTTTGCCCTGCAGGATTCATTGAAGGATATCATTCGTGGTTTTGTCATTATTTCTGATGATTATTACGAAATCGGTGATGTAATCAAATTTGGTGACAACCTTGGCCCTGTGGTTTCGGTTAGCTTGCTCACCACTAAAATTCAAGATATCAATACCAATAATTATGTCTCTATCGCCAACCGCAATATCGATAAGGTAGAGGTTGACCCAGGCTATATTTACATCCCCATCCCTATGCCATACGAATTAAAGGTCGAAAAAGCCGAAGAAATTATGCAGGAAATTATTAAAAATCTCCAAAAGCAAGAGAGAATTACTACTGCCGCCTACCAGGGGATTACCAAATTTGATACCTCTTCGCTAGATTATCAGGTAGTAGTCACATGCAATCCTGCCGATCGTCTCCAGGCTCGCCGCGACGCTCTGCGCACTATCTACACCACTATGGAAGCTCACAAAATCCACGTCCCCTACACCCAGCTCGACCTCCATCAAAAGAAATAAGCTCTGAGCACTTTATTCTATTCATTAAATATGGTATACTTAAACTATAAAAATAAAAGCGTTCGAGCAGCTATCACCTGCAAGCTGGCGGAAGAAAGGGAATTATCCCGACTAGACCCACTCGTGAATCCGCGTAAGAGATAAATTAAGGGCTGAGCACAAAAGTCACTCAGAAATTGGATGGTACCGCTCTTAAAAAGAGTTCCAATGGCAAAACCATTGGATTTTTTAATGAAAGGAGCAAAATGAAATACAAAGCCGGGCAAAGAAGAAAAGCCGTAGAATACGAAAAAGCTCTCACTGAGTGGTGGAAAAAGAACAAAACGTTTGAACAGTCAGTAGAGAATCGCCCAATCGATAAGTCATACGTCTTCTACGACGGTCCTCCGTTCATTACGGGCTTGCCACACCATGGCACGCTCCTTAGCTCCGTAGTCAAAGATGTAGTTCCGCGCTATTACACTATGAACGGCTATCGCGTGGAACGCAAATGGGGGTGGGATTGCCACGGCCTACCCGCCGAAAATTTCGTGGAAAAACAGCTCGGCATTACCGATCGTCGCGATATCGGTACCAAATGGAGCCTAGAAGATTACATCGTCAAAGCTCGCGAATCTATGGTCGCCAACTCTGAGGCTTGGCGCAGCACTATCGAGCGGGTTGGCCGTTGGGTAGATTTTGACAATTGTTATCGCACCATGAACAAAGATTTCATGGAATCTGTTTGGTGGGCCTTTAAAAAGCTTTATGAAGCAGGGAAGATCTATGAAGGCCGCAAGGTACTGATGTACGATACCAAGTTCGCTACTCCAGTTTCTAAAGCTGAAGTTACCATGGACAACGACGCTTACCAAACTGTTACCGACCCATCTGCCTATGTAAAATTCAAGGCAAAAGATTCTGATGAGTATTTCCTAGCCTGGACCACCACCCCTTGGACTCTAATGGCCAACCGCATGTTGGCAGTAGGTCCAAATATGAATTATGCTAAAGTAAAAGTAGGTGGCGAAGTTTATGTTCTCGCAGAAAACAAGATAGAAAAAATCTTCGCAGATACAGACTACGAAGTTATAGACTACAAAATCACCGGCACCAGCCTAGCTGGCTGTCAGTATTATAGCATGGATAGCACAATATGTCAAGTTTACACTGCGGATTTTGTTGGCGAAGAAGAAGGTACTGGTATCGTCCATATCGCTCCGGCTTACGGTGAAGATGACTATGTGTTGTATCTGGCGCACCAAGATGAAGCTGAATTTGTAGACACGCTAGATGAAAACGGCTACTACACGCCAGAATATGCCGAGAAACTTCACGCCCTCGGCGTGCGCGACACAGACGAGCATGGTATTCAAATTTGGGCGGCCAATAAATTCATTGCTAAATGTCTAGAAGAAAAGGGAATTATCTACAAAATTGAATATATTCAGCATGAATACCCATTTAATCCTCGTTCTAAAGAACGCATTATGTATCGTGCCTTCCCGTCATGGTTCTTTGACATCGAAGGACAAAAACCATTGATGCTCGCCGAAAACGAGAATATCAATTGGTTCCCAGGCTATCTAAAGCACGGTCGCTTTGCTAAAAATATTGAAGCCGCCCCGGATTGGAACCTTTCGCGTGACCGTTTCTGGGCCACCGCTATGCCGGTTTGGAAAGGCGACAAAGGTAGCATTAAAGTGGTCGGTTCATACGCAGAGCTTAAAGAGCTCTCTGGCAAGGAACTAGAAGATTATCATCGCCCTTGGGTAGACGAAATTGAGTTTGATATCGATGGCGAGCACTTTACTCGTATCGAAAAGGTCCTAGACTGCTGGTTTGAATCCGGCTCCATGCCATTCGCGCAACTACACTATCCCTTTGAAAACAAAGAAAAGTTCGAACGCAACTACCCAGCCGATTTTATCGTGGAATATGTTGGGCAAGTTCGCGCTTGGTTCTATTACGTTCACGCCGTAAATACCACTTTGGCCGAAATTGGCGCCTTCGGTGAAAAGGCTAAAAACGGCGCCAAAAACGCTTATAAAAACGTGATCACTACCGGTACTTTGGCAGGTAACGATGGTCGCAAGATGAGTAAATCCTTAGGTAACTACACCGATCCTAATATCCTAATGGATCAATATTCTGCCGACAGCCTCCGCTTCTTGCTTCTCAGTTCTCCTGTTCTCTCCGGCGAAGATTTCGCTTTGCTCGACAAAGACGTCTCCGACGTCAATCGTAAACTCGCCATGATCTGGAACGTTTACGACTTCTTCACCACCTATGCCGAGATCGAAGGCTGGGAAAGCCCAGAGGCACCTGGTAACTTTGGCACTGGCAAAATCGCCGATCTTAAAAACCCACTAGACCGCTGGATTCTTGCCCGCCTTTACGAGACTCGGCGCCAAATTATTGACGGCATGGCTGAATATAACATCCCGAAAGCTCTAGAGGGGGTATTACCGTTTATAGATGATCTTTCAAACTGGTTCGTTCGTCGCTCCCGCCGCCGTTTCAATAAAAACGACGACGCAGAAGATAAGAAAGAAGCTTTCTGGACACTTTGGAAGGTGCTAGAGAAAACGGCAGTCATGCTGGCTCCGTTTACGCCTTTCCTGGCCGAAGAATTATGGCAGAAGCTAGTTGGTAACTGGGATAAAGAAAAGTCTGTTCACCTGCTTAACTATCCAACTACTACAGAAATAGACGACAAGTTTATTTTGGCAGATATGGCTCGCACGCGCCAGATTATTACTGATGCCTTAGCTCTTCGTATGCAAAAATCCGAGACCGAGCAACAAATCAAAATCCGACAGCCTCTTGCAAAACTCACCTACGACGGAGATGAACTAGACGAGTTTTATGAGCAAATTATCGCCGACGAAGTCAATGTTAAAAAAGTAGAGCACTCTGACAAGCTTACTCTCGACAAGACTCTAACCCCAGAATTATTGGAAGAGGGAAAAGCGCGTGACATTATCCGTGCTATCCAAGCCACCCGCAAACACGCCGGTCTCCAGGTAGACGACCAAATCAAGCTCTCGCTATCTATAGATTTACCAAAAGGCTACGAAGATTTGATAAAGTTTGAAGTCAACGCCACCGAAATAACCAAAAATCAAAACTACTCCCATGATGAAATTACCAAGTTAAACGGCGAAAACATCACGATTACTCTAGAGAAGGTTTAAAAGCCTAATAATAGCAAGGTAGGTAGCAGAAACTTAGCTTCTCAAAAAACTTCAAAACTCTATTTTTGAAGCATTTGAAATCGCCTATATAATTTTTACAACTCCACGGCTTGAAAACCTGGAAAGTTCCAGGTCGAAAGCCGCCTGGTGTTGTTAAAAATTATCTTGGCGCGCGTTTCAATCGCTGAGAAAAATGCGAGTTTTGAGGTTTTTATAAGATATGTTTAAGCAAGACTCATTTAAGTTTTTTGTATATTTTTACCCCTGTTAATTTGACAAATCATCATATTTTAAGCATAAATACTATTGACAAAATCACACATGTGTGCTATACTCAAAACAAGTTAGAAAATAAAACAAACATTCTAACAAATCACAACTAAACAAAAATAAAAACAAAGGAAAACAAAATGACCACACAAACTATCAAATTACCAACCAAAGTAGTAGACTCGGATTGGAAAGACGACATCGACTACGAACCATACGAAGACGAAAAAACATATATCTCGCCCAGCGACGTAACTAAAGAGACTATCGACAAAATCAAACAATCCTCTATCAAACTATCTATCGATGGTCTCTGGGATTGGAAAGGAAATAAAGACAAAAAAGTCGCCGCCTAAAACTTAAACAAAATATAATTAGCGCGACACTTAAATCCTAGATCACAGTCACAAGTTTTCCGCGAAAAATACAGAAAGGACGAACCCATGTAAGACAAACACCAGAATATTAAATTAAAAGAAAGGAATTTGCCTATAAGTTAGACACCAGTTATTTAAAAAATTACAATTTGTTTACGGTGCCATTACGATCCTTAGACACCGCAAGGGAACCATAAATTACGCTAAAAACCGAACATCATGTTCGGTTTTTAGCTTACTCAGAATCCCGGGGTCAAAACCAAATATCAAAAGTTGACCTAGAAAAAAGGTTATGTTAAACTAAACTCAGAAAGGTCAACATTATTAAACAAAATTAAAATATGGACAACTATCTTATTGATCGGGAAACTCTGGGCCAGTTTGTCGACGAACTCATGAAAAAGAAACCGCTTCCGGCCAATACGGCGGAAGAGCTAAACACCCTAAGGGAGCAAACTATCAAATCTCTCGACGATAAGATCGGCATGGCTATATTTGGTAGCCTTACTACGCCGCAGCTCGAAGAGTTCAACCAAATTCTAGATCGCAACGAAGAATCCCCCGAAATTTTTCAAAATTTCTTCCAAACTGCTGATATCGATTTAGAAAAAACCATTACAGGCACTATGCAAAGTTTTGCCACAGAATTTTTAGGAGGTCAAAATGAATAATCCAGAAAACGGCGGTATTCCAGGCAACTCAGGTGCAGAAGAGGTATACAATACAGCAGAGCAACAAGCTCCAGCCGGCGAATTCTCTAGAGAGCGTAGTCAAGAATTGGGCCGCAAATTTGAAAAGGCAACCATGTATGCCACCTCTGAAGAATCCTATGAAACGCCTTCGTCGTTTGGGCAGTTTGAATTTTCTGAGTATTTGCCACCTCAAGCCAATACCGTAGAAACACAGGCAGAAGTGCCTCAGGCAGAATCAACGCAGATAGAAGCGCCGCAAGTAGAAGCTCCAGTAGTCGCCGCGGAATCCAGCCTGGAAGAAGTTGTCCAAGCAAATGCTCCTCAGGATAATTCTCAAGAAGTTTTGCAAGAGTTGCTTCAGGTAGAAACATCTGGCCCCGAAAGCACAGCTTCTGTCCAGCAAACAAAAACTGGCAACCCGGCAGAAATTATATCTCCATATTCTCCCGAACAGACTCTAAACAAAGCAAAAAACAATAAAGGCTTAAAGCAGGTACTCAAGAGAGCTGCCGTAGTTGCTGCAGGAATTGCCATCGTTGGCGCTTCTATAGTTGGCACAGCTGTAGCTGCGCTCGTTCAAAAGGACAAAGAGGAAGCGGCCAAATCAGAAAAAACTGCCATATCTGGCGAACTTCAAAATGGGGTCACCTATAATTACGAACATTATGCTAATCGCAACAAAAAAGAATCTTATAATGCCTATGATTACGATCAGTCTAAGCGCTTTGGTGATCGCGAGGCCACCGAAAAGGGAATTATGGAAGTAGCCGAGCGTACCCCAGAAGCCCTCGCCTCTTACGCCTACGACTTACTTACTCCTGAAGAAAAGGCCGAGCTCGGCATAGATGGGATGACTATGACAGAAATAGATGATTACATGAGCAACAATCCCAAAGGTGGCGAATTGCAACGCAGCCTCCTTGATAAAATTGAGAAGGTGCTCGCATCGGAAGACACCTCATATCAGTTCTATTATGAAAATGACACAGAAAGCACCAACTATATATACTTTGTAGACGACAACAATGATGGAGTTATGACTCCAAACGAACTGCATGTGGGATACGATACATGCAAACGTAACGGTGCTCCACAGGTTGATATTTCTCGCAAACTATACAAAACCAGTGGCAAAACTTACAAAGTGAAAATGTTGGATCTTAATTACCTATGCGGTTTTCAACCCAATTATGAAGAAGACGAAGTGCCAGAGGGTGTACCGCATATTCCAGCTAACCCAGAGAAATCTACAGAGCCTTCCTCTACCAACCCAACCGAGACTACTAAATCTACCGACCCTGAGTCCACGAACCCGAAGCCTACCGACCCGAAGCCTACACAGCCAGACACGCAGCCATCTACCCAGTGGGGTAAGTCTGGCGACCCACACGGTGGCGATAAAGTTAAACCTTCCGACAAGGTAAATCCAAAATCTCAGGTTACCAAAGAGAAAAACGATAACACCAACAAGGGCAATCAAGGCTACAAGGACGACAACAAGGCCACCCCAGGATCTAGTAGCAACAACAACCGTGGTAATAATAACAGTAACAACAGCAATAGTAGTAGGCTATCTGGTGGCACCAACCAAGGTGGCAGTCAGACTAATGGCGAGAATGCTTACCATAGCCCATCACAAAATAGTCAAGGCCAAAAAGTTGATAATTCCGGCAATGCCGCTCAACAAGAAGCGCGACAATCTGGTGGCGAAAATGGTGGTGGCGCCTCAGCCGGAGGTGATAATTATAGTGATGCCGCTGAAGAATCAGCAGTAGAAAATGGAGATTTCTAATATGAAATATACTTTCAAAAAACTCAGCACTATTTTAACTGCAGTAGGCATAGCGGCTTGCGGTATGGTTGGTCTCACTCGGGCCAACCAAGCCCAGGCCTTAGTAGACACTCCATGGGGTCCAGATCGTAAAACCTTCACCTGGGAGGATCCAGCTCCTTATGCCACGTTCAACTCTATTACTAATAACCCTCAGCTTGGCGATGAGCGCAATTTCGTACGCATCCGTGAAGTCAAAGACGATGAAATGTTCGGCGACGAGGTTACTGTAGAGCCTGGCAAAACCTACGAAGTCTATATCTATTATCACAATAATGCTGATGCTCACGACGTAGGTAAAACCGCCATCGGTATCGCAGACGGCGCCGCTATGAAATCTAGTTTCCCAGCCACCGTCAAAGCCGGCGAAAGAGCTACTGTCACCGGTACAATCTTTGCTTCCGATACTGACCCACTTGAAGTCTGGGACGGAGCCTACCTTACTCCTACTCAAGATCTCTACCTACGCTACGTTCCTGGTACCGCTACTATTCACAACGGCGGCGCTCTAAATGGCCAATCTATCGGTCCAGACTATCTTTTCGGCGAAGGTGCATTACTCGGCTACAACAAATTCTCTGGCTTGCTTCCAGGCTGTAATGAATATGCTGGCTACGTCACCTATCAAATCTTTGCTGACGCTCCAGGCTTCTCTATCTCTAAGTCGGTAGTAGGTGATAATTATAAAGTCAAAGCTGGCGATGTAGCTACCTTCAAGGTACGTTACGACAACACCGGCACTATGGACCAAGAAAATGTAGTTATTCGTGATATTTTGCCAGAAGGTTTAGAATATGTAGCTGGCAGCGCCATGCTTTACAACAACAATTTCCCAGAGGGTAAAGTAGTTAATGACGATATCGTAACTGAAAACGGTATGAACATCGGCAATTATGCTGGTGGCAGTGGTTGGGCCGAGGTCACTTACAACGTAGTAGTCAAGGACAGCGTAAATTGTGGCGATCAGCTTATCAACGCTGCTACAGTTAGTACTGATGATGGCAACAAAGACACTAGCGTCACCATCACAGTAGATGACGGTAGCTGTGTTATACCAGACACTCCTGCTACCGAAAAAAATTGTAAAACCAATCCTGAAATGGAAGGCTGTCAAGAGCTTCCCAATACCGGTCCGCTCGAAATCGTGCTAGCTATCGTAATTATCGCCGGCATTGGCGGCGGCGGCTACTACCTCTATCGCACACAAAAGACTTTGAAAACTGTAGAAAATTCGGTTTCTGGTAAGGATGCTAAAGAAATTGAAGCCAAAAAAAGCGAAGAAGAATCGCAATAATACCTTCTCGGGGCATTTCGGAGCGCGGCAGCGCGAGAATTAGTGCCGTCCGCCCGTGGCGACGGGCCGGACGGACACGGCCCCGAAAGGTGTTATGCGATTCGACTTAGAAAAGTATTATGTGATTCTGTTCTGCTACTCTTTTCAAATTTCTCAAAATATGCTACAATATGGAGAGTTAATAAAGGATTAATATGAAGAAAGCAGTTATCCTCGTTGGCGGGAAGCAATATCTCGTCGAGGAAAAAGAGACCCTACGGGTGGACCTCCTCCCGGAAGGCACCAAAGAGCTCGAAACTGACGCTTTACTTCTTATTGACGGCGATACCACCACAGTTGGCACCCCGACAGTAAAAGGCGTGAAAGTTTCGGCAAAAGTTGTCACGCCTATGGTAAAGGGCGACAAGATCCGCGTTATCCGCTACAAAGCCAAAAAACGCGTCCACAAAGAAACTGGCCATCGCCAGAAATACTCCGAAATTGAAATTACCAAAATCGGTTAAAATAAGCCCTCCGGGGCTTATTTTTTATGTTATAATATAAGCATTATGAGTGCGAAGGTGATATGTGTGACAAACCAAAAAGGCGGCGTGGGCAAAACCACCACCGCTGTAAACCTCAGCTACTACCTCGCCAAAGATAAGAAAAAAGTATTACTTGTAGATTTCGACCCTCAAGGCAACGCCACCTCTGGCCTCGGTATTGAAAAGGCAGATAAAAATGCTCTCGGCTCCACTATGACCGAAGTTATCCTAGGCGCCGCGCCCATGTCAGAAGCCATCCGCCCCACCAAGTACAAAAATTTTGATCTCGCCCCCGCCACGCCAGAGCTTGCCAACGCCGAAGTAGAAATCACCAGCCAGCAGAAAAAATTTGTTCGCCTGCGCGATGCCATCCGCACCGTAGCAGAGAATTACGACTACATCATTATAGATCTCCCACCTTCGCTCTCTTTGCTCACCGTTAATGGTATGATCGCTTCAAACTATCTACTCCTCCCAGTTCAAACCGAATTTTACGCCCTCGAAGGCGTAGCCCAGCTATTAGAAAGTATGAAATTAGTCATGAAACAGGCCAACCCCAACCTCCGTTTACTCGGTGTATTAGCAACCATGTACGACAAACGCACCAGCCTCTCTGCCCAAGTTTACGACGAAATCAAAAAGTATTTCAAAAACCTTACTTTCAGCACCACTATCCCGCGCAATGTCCGCGTGGCCGAGGCCCCCTCTCATGGTGTGCCGGTCGGCGCGTACGACAAGTTTAGTAAAGGCGCCAAAGCCTACAAAGAATTCACCAAAGAAGTATTAGAAAGGACAAAATAAATGGCTAAAGGTTTAGGCAGAGGATTTGAAAGTTTAATTCCTACCGAGTTAATAGACGAAGAGTTTGATATCACCGCCGCCGAAGATAAAAAAGGCAGCGAACTTAAAGAGATTAAGATTACTGAGATTGTTCGCGACGAGGACCAGCCCCGTCGTGAATTCAGCGCCGAGGCTATCGAAGCTCTCGCCGCCTCTATTAAGGAGCACGGCGTACTTCAGCCTATCGTAGTTACCAAGGAAGATGGCAAATATAAAATCGTTGCCGGTGAACGTCGCTGGCGTGCCAGTAAAATCGCCGGGCTAGATAAAATCCCTGCCATTATCCGCACCTTAGATAGCCAAAACCGCCTAGAGCTCTCCATTATCGAAAACGCTCAGCGCGAAGACCTCAATGCTATAGAGCTAGCCACTGCCTATGCCAAGCTCAAAACTCAGTTCAACCTTTCTTCCAAAGATATCGCCGCCAAAGTAGGGAAGAGCGAGGCTTCCATCCAAAACACCATGCGCCTACTCAATCTCCCAGATGACGTGAAGAAAATCATGGTGAAAGAAAAACTCTCCGAAGGCGTAATGCGCCCGCTAGTCTCTGCCGACGAAAAGACAGTAAAGAAAGTTTTGCCAAAGATTGTTAAAGAGGGCTGGACCGCCCGCAAAGTAGAGCGCTACTTCGCTGAAAACAAGAAAAAGTCCAGCACCGCCGCTATCAAGCGCGACGCTTACCGTAAAGAAGAAGATGCTTTAAGTGCCAAGTATAACTCCGTGGCCCGTATCACCGGCCGCAGCCTCACCTTCCGCTGCAAAACCGAAGACGATCTAAAAGCCCTAATCAAAGCTTTATCTAAATAATTATTATCCCCCGCAAATATTTAACTGTGGTATAATTAAGATGCTACAGTTAAATATTTTAATAAACCAAGCGTTTTTAATATTTGGTGTTCACACGAATAGATGGCGCCGTAAGGAAGTCGACGTGTGAGTACCGTTTGGTTATGAAAATGTTTGGCTGTAGCACCCCTTGCGGTGCCATTTTTGTAATACGCCTTTTCAAAAACAAATATGGCACCGCAACCGAGATTAAACTCTAAGCGAAATAAAGGTAAAAGGATGCGGAATAACAAAAATAACATAACTTCTAGTGTTAGAAACATAGCATTGAAATTAGAAAACATAATATCGTTTTCTAGAAACATAACCAGCCATTTTACAGGGAAGACAAAAAACATAACT
>CAYOTX010000019.1:0-14336 GCA_964407015.1 uncultured Candidatus Saccharibacteria bacterium | reverse complement strand
GCCGCTCTTCTTCCGTCAACTTAAACACGTCAGATAATACATCTACAGCCGATGCGGATTGTTTCAAAAGTAACTGCATCGAAGAGTTCGCTACGATCGCTCGGCCCATCTTGGAGCCCATAAAATCTTCCACATCCTGGGTAATCGTAGTAAGCCCCAGATAATACTTCCTTGCCCTTTTTGCCAAAGAGAACAAGAAATTCGCCGAATCTTCATATTTCATCAACTGCCAGGCCTCGTCTACTATTAGTAGGCGTTTTTTCTGCTCAGCCCGCACAATATTCCAAATATGCGATAGTACTATATACATCGCCACCGGCCGAAGTTCGTCCTCAAGGTCACGAATATTAAACACCACCATTTGATTATTGATATCTACATTACTTTGTTGCGAGAAAATACCCGCAAAAGTGCCTGTAGTATACTTACGAAGTCTCTGCGCTAGCTGCGGCCCTGACCCTTCCATATGTAGCAAAGTATCGTATAAATTCGCAATCGTCGGTGGAGTAGACTGATGAGTTAATGGATCCGATGTAATACCCGCCCGAGCATAAGTATCGATCAAGGCTTGGTCTAAGTCTGCCTCTTCATTAGCTGTAAGCGCTGGCACCACCTGCCCGCTAGCAGATACTTGATTACCACCTAGCATTAACCTAAATAGCCCATGTAGCGTCACCAAATTCGCACGCAGCGCATCATTCGCATCCTCCGCATCTACCACTTTTGGTAGATCAAACGGATTAATCCGCACATCCGAATTCAAAGACAATCTAATATACGACCCGCCTACCGCATCGCACAGCTTCTGATATTCATTCTCTGGGTCGATAATCAAAATCTCACTACCAATCATCATCGAGCGTAGTGCCTCTAGCTTCACAGTAAACGACTTACCAGCACCAGACTTTGCAAACACCACCATATTGGCATTTTCAAGTGAGAACCTGTCGAATATCACCAGGCCATTATTGTGCATATTAATGCCGTACAGTATCCCCTTATCCTGCGTCAGATCTGCCGAAGTAAATGGGAAAGATGTGGAAATCGCGCCCGTATTCATATTGCGCCGAATTTGCAACTGGTCGGTACATTGTGGCACTGTAGAGTTCATCCCCTGCTCTTGCTGTGAATTCGCCACCTTCGAAAACACCATCTGCTGGCCAAAAATCGTCTCGATTTTTTGTTGCACAAATTTCATCTCATCTAATGAATCCGCCCACAAGGTAATATATAGCCCAAACCGGAAAAACTTTTCCGCTCCCACCTGCAATTGGTCACGTAATTCCTCGGCATCGGTAATCGCCGCCTCTAGCTCTGGGTCGCGCACCCGCCCCTTCTCGGCATTGATATTCATCGAGGCCTCTAACTGCGTCACTTTGGTACGCAAATTTTTCATCACCACCGCCGACTCTACCGGGTAAATATACATCGACACATCTATCACTTCGTCGATATTAATAATTGGCGAAAGCCACCCCGTATAAAGCGTGCGCGGATAACCATACACATACAAAGTCCGCCCATATTTATTCCCTAACCTAAAATAATCTGAATGAATTTCTATCGCCGACGGCGAAATCAAATCACGCAAAGTGTTTGTACCCTGCTCAAAGGCCTGCTGTATCTGCGCCGCCTCCATTGCTTCATTTTGTGCCGCTATCTCTGCCGCTGTCAGCTGTCTTTTCTTCTTACTCATAACAATAAACTCCTTTCTTTAGAGCAAGCATCAGCGTGGATGCTGCACGAGGAATAGGCGAGCAACTTCAGCGAACCGTACTTGGCGTACGGAGAGTGAGTAGCGCAACCTATGACAAAGTGCAGCGCCACGATCATGCTTGCTCTCCTTTCTTTACGTACATCGTTGCCAACTTCGAAAAATCCACTAGTGGCTCTCTCACCGCCGTATCTGGGTTGTTGAAGTTGTAGTATAGTTCCGCCAATTCTTTGGTATTTAACCGCACCGAGCTAATTCCAATCTGAAATAGCCCAGAGATTACCGCATCTACTCGGTTCGTCAACTCCGACAATGCCTTATCATAAGTAGCCCGGTCGATCTTTGTTACCTCCGGCGCCTTACTTTTAGACAAAGACTTAAAGAAATTCTTCGTCTGTTGCATTGCCTTTTCCATATCCGGCGAAGAATAATACGGTATCACAATAAAGAACGACTTATCCATAATATTCGCCTCTTGCGACAAGATATCGATAAAGTTAATATAATCGTCCATTAGCACGCCTAAAAGCATATTGTCATTATTACGCCGAATTTCAGTTAGCCTTTCGATATACGGCCCAATGTCCACCCGCTGCGACCTTACCAATATCTGCGTGGTAAAATTCAAAGAATTCAAAAAGTTCTGATAAGAATACTCTACGCCTTCCCTTTCCATGTCACTCATCAGATCAAAGTTGATCGACTTGCACGCTACCACCGCCCGGAAAGACCCATCCTTCATAATTACCACATTATCTCTAAGTTCCGAAATCAAAAGTGTAGACTGCGTAGATAGTGGCGAATCTTGATTTTTTGAAGCTGGTTTACTTCGATTAGCCGTCACTGCCGTCGCCCCCAAATTCGCCGCACTTGCACTCTGCTGCGCTGGAGCGACCATCTGCGGCATCGCACCACCCGCCACCTGCTGATTGGGCATAATCATCTGTGGCTGACCCGGATTAGCTGGATAATTTTGCTCTGGATTCATAATCTAATAACTAATGCAGCGAGATAAATACTTCGCCTTCATCCCTTTCTTTTACTCTTTTCGCTTGTTTTGCAATTGTTTCCACCGAGAAAACATCGTTGTTTGCTAATTCAATTATACTAGGTTTCGGTGGAGTTGTGTTAACTTTCTCAACCGCTTTTTGTTCCACCCTGTTAGACTTTTCCACAGGCTTTTCTTGCACTGGCGAATTCGGCATTATAATAGTTGGCGAACTAAATATTTCCTCTTGCGACACCGGCATCTTCATTACCAGCTGCTGCCCAGCAGCAGGCTTTACCACCACACTCGGCCTCAGCTCGGCAAATCTCTTTTTCACCTTAGCATTAGACGCCGTAATATTTTCCGTTTCATCAATCGCTTCTCTCATTTCTTTTATTACTTCTGCATGTCTCGCTGTTTCGTCTTTTTGGATCGTATTATTTAAACTATCAAAATGATACCCTTCAAACATATCTACTGCTGTATTTGCTTCCGCCGCCAAATCGTCCCGCATCGGACTAGCATCCACCCCTTTTATCGCATATCCACCAGTATCCACAATATCCGCTAAGAAAGACAGCCGATGCGTCGCCTCTTCACCCGTAATATCACGTGTGCGCTCATTTTCTACAATTTTCGGCGCAGTAATCTTAATCGTAGATTCCTTTTGCCCTGGCATCCATACTCTGGTTCGTGGCTTCAAATAATACGACACCAACGCCGCCAAGTATGTCTCCATTGGCTGATCTTTTCTTAAAGGTAACGCCAATGCTAACAACAGCAGTACCGGTGGCAACGGAACAATCGCAAGCAACGGAAACAATTGGAACAATCCCACTGCCAACGCCACCAAACCCCCAGCAATCAAAAGATACACAAATTGCCGAAAATTAAACGGCCCTAAAAGCTTATCATCCGCCTCAACGTCTTGAGGTACTTTATATTGTGCCATATATAATATATTATAGCATAGCAACTAGTCTAAGCATAACCAAAACTCAGTCAAAATTCTAATAATTATCCGGATCGTTCAAAAGATCCGTCAAAAATTCTTTCAACATGTGGCTATCAGCATAAGGATCTTCCTTGCGGAATTGCTTGTATTTGGCCACTATAAAGCTATCCTCACCCAAAGCCTTCTTAATATAATCCAGTGATTTATCATAGAAAACGTCATCCCCATCTTCTCGCAAATCATGCCAAAGTTCCTCAACATCCGCCACAAATCCAGCCATATCAACCTCATCATATACTCTACCATCCATACCACTGTCTTCAGGTAAATCACCTTCAGCTTTTCTTCTTTCTTCACGTTCTTTTCGCCTTTTTTCTTTAAATTCTGCTTTTTCCCTTCTTTTGTCTGCCGCCAACTTATCAGTAATCAAAAGTTCATTATCCAAATCTAGCCATTCACGCACCCAGTCCTTTGCATTGTTCGCTGCGCCAGAACGCCGCGTTCTATAAATCTGATTTAATTTACCCTTAGCGTCAAGCAACTGCTTAAACTGCGCCCCTGCCATTTTATTTCTCAACGCCTTCATATCATCCGCGCGTTTCCTTTGGGCCTCTTCCGGCGGCAAATCGCCATATCTAGTTTGGATATCAGACAGCTCAGCCAAATATTTACTTCGTTCCCTCTGATGTTTTTCATCCCACCCATCTACATCGCTTTCTTCATACGCCTTCATCAAATGCCTACTCAATGGATCATAATAATCCGATCTCAGCCCCAAAATCTGCGATGGTGTCTGCGCCTCCAAATACGCCATTGTCCTATCACGGAAATACTTTTCCGCTTCTTCCGCGCCATCCACCAAATCACCACCTTCTTCCCAACGCGCTTTTCCATCGCCATCATAGCCAGTCAAGAAACTCACCATGCTCTTTAGTTGTTCACTACCAGACAAATATTTCAAACTCGCCGCTATAAACTGTGGAGCAATCGCAGTCTCAATTTTTTTCCTTTGTTCTAAATACTCATGCACTTTCAATTTCTTGTCATCACCCGTATAGGCATTTTTCAACATATCATCAAGATTTTTCATTGCCGTCCGCTCCATATTATCTAGCGAAGTACCCTCCATTAGCACCGCCATTGGGCGTTTAGATTTTCTCTTCACTAGCACATTAGGATGTTCCGGATCCGACTCTTCATATTCCCCAGTCACATATTCATCAATTGTTACCTTAGAATTTTTACGTTTATTTTTATTATAAACTTGCGCTGTTTCCAGATTAATATACTTACCAAACCGTCTCAAGAACGGATCATTATCCTTCACTTCAAACATCAAGAAGCTAGCCAAAGATTGTGATGCATGTGAACCTAAATCTACCCCATGATTCAATACATTTTGCAATTGTTCTCGTACCAAATCTGTATCGCCTCGCTGATTCAAAACTCTCAGCCCCGGCATAATGGCATCGATATTGCTAATTGCATTTCTATTCTTAGTCAATTCACCCAGCCTATATTCCACATCCTTCGTCGGTGGCGTCAATTCAAAATACTTCTGCATTTTAGTTTCCAAAATCTTCTTCTGTGTATCATAGCCCTGCGCCGCCGTCGCCGCCACATATTGCACATCCCCTGCGTTCCCTTCCATTACTTTTCTTACTGCATTATATCTAGCCAAGGCCGCCGCTTCTTCTGTGCTATCTTGTGCAAAATGCCGCTTGTAAATTATGTCACCGTCCTTATCCATCAACCCACCATGCTTGTTATCCATATGCGCGTTTATTGCATCTTCCATCCTCTTGTGAAAGCCCATTGCATTCTCGTAATCAATTTTCTCACCCCGCGCCTGTTCTGCTTTCAGCAAATCAAATGAGTTCACGTTCATACTGTCTAACCTCTCCAGTCGCTTCTTTTGCGCCGTACCAGTCGCCAAATATCCCAACCCCTTATTCATATTATTTTTATCCCGCAAAATCACCCGCTGATACTGAGCGTTCTTGGCCTGCATCTCGTATGCCTTCTCGCCTTCCTTCGAAGGTGACCCGTCCTTTTTGTAATGCTTCGCCGCATTATATGCCAAGCCTCTATTCTTTATCGTCTCTGTATTTTCTGCAATTTCCGCCTCACGCGCTATTCGCCGATTAGACACAAACTGCATTAATCTCAAAGATGGCGTAATCGGCCGGCCCGAAGCCAAATGCCTTTGCTTTGTATTTAGCCGACGCGAATCCGCCCACGCCCGATTTGTCGCCAACGGCTTCGCCGCCATACTCCGCATTTTTGTGTTGATCGTCCCCAGGAACGTCCCCGACATCTGCATCAATTTCCACGAGAAAAACAGCGGGAAAATCTGCACCGCCGTACCAAGTAGCACCCCAAATCCATCCTTTGCGCTAGATATTATCGCAAACCCTGCCAAGCTCGACGCTCCAAACAGCAAAGAAAACATTGGATAAAATACCAGCATCTTGATAAATAACTGCTTCCATTTCTTAAACAAATTCTCCGTATTTGGCAACATATATGCCACTATCGCCAATGGCGCAATCATGATCAGCAGTATTACCACCGCTTGCCTCAGCGCAATCGTAATCAACCCCGACGCCACCGCCACTATCGCCCCCAGCACTACAGGTATCAACATCCATATTGCCCCAGTTTCAAACGCAATAATCCCACCACCCACAGCCAAAGCCGCACCCCCGATCATCGAACTATACATCCCCGCATAAGATACTCTTGCTTCTTGCGCTGCACCAGCCGCACCATTATTCATCACATTTTCTTCTACCGCCGTAAACACTCCCCGCAGACCATTGCCCACGATATTAGACGCGTCCACCGCCAAAGCACAAATCAAAAAACTCAAATTCACTAGTAGCGCCACTACTATTAATTTCGGTAAAGTCTTTTTAATCCCATAATTTGAGATCCCCATACCTGTTAGCTGCGAATATATCACTACTAACAAAAAGATCACAAACACAATATTTGTAATACTTAAACAATATTTCCAAATCTCATATATCGGCGAGCCGTTTTCCATAGATATCGGCTCGATCGTCAAAATCCCCTCTAGTTTATCATACAGCCAGTCCACCGCCTCGGCTATTTTCCCTGTCACCGGGCACACCAGCCAGCCTATTTCGCCTAAGCTCGCTTTGCAGGTGTTCTCGTCCATGCCATTTAGCTTAGTAGAAGCGTTATCCCCAGTATTGTTATCATTACTATCTACGTTTTCTGTCGTGCTTGTCTCTGGGTCCGCATACACTGTCTCAGGCGTCAACACCGTACCCAGTATACCCCCCAGCATACCTACTACAACCAAAAAACCACCAAAAACGGCTTTTAAAAGGTCTCTTTTTGATCTTTTTTTCGTTATCATAGATAAACCCGCCTCCCTTTCAAGGCGTGGCTTTATTATAGCACGCATAAGCTTTTTTGTCAATACCAATTACAGATATTTCCCCCTAGCGTCAATTTTGTGTTAAAATATCAAACTTATGTTTATTTTCTATTTGGGTTTTTCAAACTTTTATGGTAATATAAAATCAAATAATCAGGAAAATAATGAAAAACTTTCTCAAAAAAATCCTCACCGTTAGTGTTATTATTTTTGCAATTTCTTCCGTTTTTACTTTTTTGTCTCCAGATTCCGGATACGCCGCCAGCGGCTTTAAAGGGCGCACCGGCAATAGTTGCAACTTCCTCGGATTTACATCTTGGGATTGTGGCGTAAATATCAAGAGCGAAGCAACTCTCAAAAAAGGCATCTGGCAAATAGCCGCCAATGTCGCCACGGACATCACTGTTGCCGCTGCCTACTTAGTCTTAGGCTATGTTATCTACGGTGGCTACCTCTATATCTTCTCTGGTGGCGACCCAGGCAAAGTTGCTACCGGCAAAAAAGCCCTCTATCAAGCTTTTCTTGGCCTCGCCATCGTTATGCTAGCCTATACCATCATGAGCACCATTCGTTTTGCTTTACTCGGAGCCAATGGTAATCTTGGCAGTTGTGTAGAAGTCGCGGCTGATGGCACAGTAGATAACACTGGCGCCAGCTGCGTAAATGCTACCACAGCTATTTCCGGCGCCATTAGTTGGTTTATCGGCATAGCTGGTATTGTTTCAGCTATCTTCGTAGTTTACGGTGGTATCTCTTATTCTACTTCAGCTGGCGATGCCGGCAAATTGCAAAAAGCCAAACAAATGATCACTTATGCCCTTATCGGCCTCGCTATTGTTGCTCTTGCTGAAATCATTACC
Organism: uncultured Candidatus Saccharibacteria bacterium; assembly: GCA_964407015.1. GTDB lineage: Bacteria > Patescibacteriota > Saccharimonadia > Saccharimonadales > Saccharimonadaceae > Nanosyncoccus. Next base: position 6,410 of record CAYOTX010000019.1, on the reverse strand, counting down.
GCCTTTGTCACCAATATCATCCAAAACTCCAGCAAAACAAGCTATATCAACAATAACACCACTATCTCAAAGGAGGTCCATGATATCAAAACTACTTAAAGCTACCGTCATTATTGCCGCTTTATTATTTGTCAATGTTGCCATACTTACACCAAGCCCCACCTATGCCGCCAACGACGTTTGCAATAGCAAAGTCCCAGCTTCGGTCAAAAAGGCTGCCGGCTGCAATGGCAACTCAAATGATCTTCAAAAAAATATCACCAATATTCTCAATGCCATAATTGGCATTGCCGGCCTAGTGGCCGTAGTATTTGTAGTAATCGGCGGTATTCAATATATGACTTCCACCGGCGACGCCGCCAAAATCCAAAAAGCCAAAAACACCATCCTCTACGCCCTTATCGGTCTAGTCATCTGCGCCCTCGCCTTTGCCATCACAAACTTTGCCATCCATATAATATACACCAAGAATTAAAATCAGCCCCCAAAATATTGCATTTTCTAAAAAAGAGTTGTACAATATAGCAAAATAGTAAAAGGATTAAAATGGATCAAATACTCAAAATTCTAGCAGCAAATAATAGTCAAACCCCGGCCAGCAACAACTCGGCAGGTGGAGTTAATTACGTAGCAGGCGGTAGTGGCACCGAACTCGAAGGCAATATCACTAATATTTTAAACGGTATTATTGCCGCACTTGGCATTGTAGCCGTAGTAGTTATGATTATTGGTGGTATCAATTATATGACTTCCGCTGGCGATGCTGGTAAGGTCAAAAAAGCCAAAGACACTATCCTTTATGGGCTCATCGGCTTAATTATATGTGTACTAGCCTTTGCTATCGTTAACTTCGTCATTAAAAACATCATTGGCTAAAAATAAAACACTTAGCAAATCTTTAAATATCCTTTCTATCATTGAAAGGATATTTTTACAATATTACTACGCTATACCCCCCCGAACATTCTCCAACCCTTAGTTCATCATCATTGCAAAAATCAACGGTACCAAAAACGCCACCACATACTTCAAATTACCAGTTCTAAACAACCTTTTCATATATAATTATTATACAAAAAATGAGCCAGTTTGGCTCATTTTTTAGTCTATCTCTATTGAATAGCAATTTTCTTTGGCGCTTCAGTCTTTTCCTTTTCAAAGGTAATTGTAAGCACACCGTCTTTTAGCTCTGCCTTTACGCTATTTTCATCTTCACGTACCTGCACTGGTAAAGCAATCGTCCGCGAAAACTCGCCCCAGTAGCACTCTTGTATATGCCACCTGGTAGTTTGTTCATCTTCGCCACCCGAAAGCACGCCCGAAATCGTCAAGATATTATCAGAAATACTGACGTCCAAATCAGATTTCGAGATACCAGCCGTGCGGGCTTTTACTACTAATTTGTCGGCGGTTTCATAGACATCTACAGCGAGCTGTCCCGGAAAGTCGTCGGCATTTTCCCACTCATCTTCGGCCGATTCGCTTGGCGCCTGAGTCTCTTCTTCCGTCGCAACCACTGTCTCTTCCACCGTCTCCACCGGTGTCACAAGTTCTTCGTCTCCACCCAAAAACGCAGCAGCGAGGTCATCCTCCATCAGCAAATCGTCACTATTTGTACGAGCCATATTTCCTCCACTTATATTGTTATGCTTTATTATAGTCTACTTCCGTAGTAAAATCAAGTAAATTATGCTAAATATTGTAAAAAATACAACATTTCCTAGTCTTCTAGACCTCCTCGCGCCCCACTCTTGTAGGGGTTGCGGTCGTATCGGTCACGCTCTTTGCAACCGTTGTAAAAATGACATCATTTTAAGCCATGTTAACCACTGCCCAAATTGTAAGGCCTCTAGCCCTACCGGCCAATGCCAAAAATGTAAATCCCTACCCCCAATTTTTACCGTTGGCGACCGCACCGAACTCATCAATACCCTAATTCACGATTTTAAATACAATTCTACCCGCACTCTTGCAAAGCCTCTTGCCGATATCCTACATAATATTCTACCGACTTTCGAGGGCCCCACCGTCATAGTTCCCCTACCTACCATCGGTCGCCATATTCGCGAACGCGGCCTAGATCATACTTATCTAATCGCCAAGCACCTTGCCAAACTCCGCCACTACCAAGTTCAAAAATTACTCATCCGCTATCATGATACCGTACAAGTTGGCGCCGATCGTAAAACCCGCCTCACCCAGGCCAGGTCTGCCTACATCCTTAATCCAAAGCCCACAATTGACCTAGATGCTACTTACATTTTATTCGACGACGTCTGGACTACTGGTGCCAGCATCAAAGCTGCCATTAAAATCCTCCAAAAAGCCGGTATCCAAAAAATCGTCGTCGCAATACTAGCTGTTAGCCGTCTCGACCAAAAGTGAAGTTTCAGCACTAGTGTTAGAGTTATTAGTACTACCCGAAGGCAACGCCGAAATCACAAAGTTTACAATCGCAAACGCCAAGAAAGCAATTACTAAACCAATAATCGCATAGAGCACGGTATTTTTCGCATCTGTCACCTTCTTCGAATCACCACCCGAAGTCACATAGCGAATACCGCCAATGATTAGCATAATTACCGCAATAATACCTACAATATAAAGAATTGTATTTGTCACTTGTTTAAATACGCCATTATCACCAAACAAATCCGCCGGGCAACCGTCGCATCGCGCCGCCTCTGCGCCTTCTCGTAATGTCATCGCCGACGCGCCGCCAGCTAGAACTACTGTTAATACCCCCACGGCCAACACTGGCAACACAAGTTTCAAAATCTTTTTCATACTATGATTATATCACAAAATTTATGTGTGGGAAAAAATAGAGAAGTATGGTAGAATAGAGGGAACGGAGGGTTACCCAAGTGGTCGAAGGGGACTCATTGCTAACGAGTTAGTCTGGGGCAACCTGGAGCGAGGGTTCAAATCCCTCACCCTCCGCCAAACGTATATCGTAAAACAGAACACGTGTCTGTTTTATTTTTTTAAACTCGCTCACGAAGCTTAGACCAAAGGCTTGTAAGAAAGTTCAAGCGTGATATAATAAACTTATGGCAAAAACATTACAAAACGTCTCTTGGGAAGCCACAGAATACATCGAGCGCGACCACAACACCTGGTGGTATATTGGGCTCTTCGCAGTCGGCATTGGGCTTTGTGTGCTTTCATTTTTCTTACAATGGTGGTCTTTTATTGCTTTGGTAATAGTTTGTATTATTGCAATCTTAGTCACATCCCTACGCCCACCTCGCAAAATCCAATATTCTCTAGATCAAAACGGTCTTACCGAGGGTGGTAAGCTCTACAAATACGAAGATTTCCGCGCTTTTGGTATCTTAAAAGAAGGCTCGCATTTCTCCGCCGTCCTCATCCCTAAAAAACGCTTCGCCATTCAAGCAAAAGTTTATTTTCCTGGCGACAGCGGCGAAGCTATCGTCGACGCACTGGGAGCTCGTCTCCCCATGGAAGAAGTTAAACTCGACTTTCTCGACAAAATCGTAAACTTCTTGCGTATTTAATTATTCCGTGCTATTATAAACATAAGTTTAATATAAAAAGGTGGGCAAATGGACCAAAATCAAACTGTAGACAACGATCTACAACAAGCTATTGACAATATTACCAACACTACTAATACTGACCCTGTTTTTTCCGACCCAGTCGCAGCGCCGTCTTCAGTTCCCGAAGGTGACACTGGCGAACTCGGCGAGCCAGTTGGCCCATTCCCAGAGCCAAAAGTAGAAATGGTAGCGCCAGCACCAGAGCCTATTGCTCCATTTGAGCCTATCGATATCCCAGAGTTAACCCCTCCAGCACCAGAGCCAGCCGTAGCTCCGGCGCCAAATCCTGCGCCTGTAGCCGCACCGGCCCCAGCCGAACCAGCACCTGCACCTATCGCCCCAGGGCCAGCTCCCATAGTAGAAGAGACCTCTGCTCAAATTAGCTTCGCCGCCCCAGCCGGCAACCTCAACACACAACAAGTCAAAGCCGCTGCGCTTCGCGATCTTATTCCCTTGCTCGATCGTCTTAATATGACTCCTTCGCAAAAATTCAACATCTGCCGCAATATCTTTGAAGATCTACGTGATTACACAGTACTAGAGCAAGCCTACCGCGCTGCCTCTGAGATCATCGATACCACAGAACGCGCCGAAGCCCTCCTTTACTTGGTCGAATCCATCGATAAAATGTAAACCTCCTTCAAAAATAGCCCCTTTCGGGGCTATTTTTTAGTACATCCCGCCCATATCTGGAGCTGCTGGCTTCTCCTCCGGAATTTCGCAGATTAACGCCCCCATCGTAATCGCCGTCGCCGCTATCGAAGTGGCGTTCTTTACCGCCTCTTTCGTTACCTTAGCCGGATCAATCACACCAGTCTTTTTGAGATCTACCAAGCCTTTCTCTGGCGTCATCACATTCACACCTAGTCCTACCTTACCAGACTTCTCTACCTCAGCCAGTAGCGCTTGGGCGTTTAATCCTGCATTTTCCATAATATGTACAAATGGCGCCTTCAAAGCGTTCTGCACGATTTTCGCACCAGCATTATCAACTTTCAATTTGCCTGCCAAATTCACCAACGTCACCCCACCACCAGCCACTATGCCCTCAGCTAGTGCTGCCTTGGTCGCTGCCACCGCATCATCTACCCGGAATTTCTTTTCATCAATCTCGGTTTCTGTTGCGCCACCTACCTTAATCACTGCTACTTTACCGGATAGTGCCGCTGCTCGCTTTTCAAATTCTTCCTTCTCGTAGTCGCTCTTCGCCATTTCAGCTTGCGCATGAATTAGCTTGATCCTATCCGCCACTGCTTTTGTATCACCTGCACCCTTAATAATTGTAGTTTCATCTTTCGTGGCGATCACCTTAGCCGCCGAGCCTAACACCTCTAATCCTACTTCTTCTAACTTCAAACCCTTGTCCCCAGACACCACTGTCGCATCAGTTAGTATCGCAATATCTTCCATAATTTCTTTGCGCCTATCGCCAAACGAAGGTGCTTTCAGTACTAGCGAATTGAATACACCCTTTAGCTTATTAAGTACCAGTAACGACAAAGCTTCACCTTCCACTTCTTCCGCAATAATCACTAAATCTTTCTTCCCCGCCTGTGCACACTTCTCTAGCAGCGGCAAAATATCACTCGCTGCCGATAGCTTCTTGTCCGTAATTAACACTAGTGGCTTCTCAAAAATCGCTTCCTGCCGGTTTACATCCGTCACAAAGAAAGGCGAAGAATACCCCTTGTCATAAGAAAATCCTTCTACGATTTCTTCTTCCATCTCTAGCCCTTGGCCTGCTTCTACTGTTACTACGCCGTCTTTACCAATCTTTGAAATCACCTCGGCAATTAACTCGCCAATCTTTTCATCCCCTGCCGATATCGTAGCTACCTCTGCCACCTTCTTGTCATCCCCCTCAATCTTCTCGGCCATTTTATCAATTTCCGCCACGATCTCTGCACCGGCCTCTTCAATCCCACGACGAAGCTCCATCGGGTTTACCCCAGCAGCGATCAATTTATTTGCTTCATTTAAAATGTTGTAAGTCAATACCGTCACTGTAGTAGTGCCATCACCTGCCACTTTATTCAATTTCTGCGCTGCAGTTTTAATCAATTTTGCCCCCACCGCTTCGCCTAGTGCCTCGTCTTTGTTTGGCAACTCCACCGCTTCCGCTACCGTCACGCCATCATGTGTAATTACCGGCGCACCATATTCCTTCTCTATAATTACATTCTTACCTTTCGGCCCAAACGTCACCTTCACCGCATCATACAGTTGCTTTGCTCCAGATAGCACTTTCTCCCGCGCTTCTGTTTCATAATAAATTTTCTTTGCCATATTTTCTCCTTTTTATCCCACCCCTGTTATTTATGAGTTTTCCACAAGTTTTCCACAGCCTACAAAGTGGCCAATATATCTTCTTCCTTCAAAATAATATAATCCGTCTCGTCTACTCTTACCTCTGTCGTAGAGTATTCCTTATATACTATTTTTTCACCTTTTTTTACGGCTTTTACCTCTGGGCCTACCGACTCTACCACCGCATAAGCCGGTTTTTCCTTTGCCTCCCCTAGCAGTATTCCAGATTTTGTTTTTTCTAGTGGCTTCTCTACTTTTGCCACCACTCTATCTTTCAACGGTTTTAATGCCATAATTTCTCCTTTTCTACCTCCATTATAGCACAAAAATTAGCACTTACAACCCCCGAGTGCTAATTCTCTAGTAGTATTAATCTTTCTCTAGCCGTATCTGTTATATACACTATATTATTTAATAGTTTCACTATTTCCACCTCTTTAAATCCCTCTAACCCCCAATCTGCAATTAACCCCACAATCTCTCCAACATACACTCTAAAAACTCGCTCAGAATTGTCAAACAGCCCCATATTCATCCCCA
>CAYOTX010000018.1:0-14973 GCA_964407015.1 uncultured Candidatus Saccharibacteria bacterium | reverse complement strand
AAGAATGATTTAGACGAAGAAGAAAGCGTACAAGCAATAGATATTAGAGACGGTAGACAATACTGGGTTACTAGGTTAGCCGATGGACATATTTGGATGACACAAAATTTAGATTTAGACTTAGACCCAGCTAAACCACTTACCTCAAATAACACAGATCTAACAGACCACTCGCTTACTGGAGCCTATGCAGATGATTATAATTATGATCCAAATACCGGTATCACTACCTGGACACCAGAAAGAAAAACTATAGACTTCCAAAATACTACTGTAACCGGTTGGACAAACGATAATAGCAACCCATACTCTGCCAATAAAACTGATAGCACAGAAACAGGCCATGCGTCGCTAGGTAATTACTATAACTGGACGGCAGCCATAGCTAGTAATAATTCTTCGTCTTTAACTCAGGATACATTAAACAATATAGCCAATAACCCAAAAAATTCTATTTGTCCCAAAGGGTGGAGATTGCCTACCATATCTAGTCAGTCTGAAACGGGATCTGGTTCTACTAATGAGTTTGCTAGGTTGAATTATTTATATAATGGTAATAAAACGGATACTGACGCCGGGCTAATCAGTCAGCCAGTTTATTTTAGAAAGGCTGGGAATATATGGAGTACTTCTTATGCTAACCTTAATACTGTAAGCCATAATTGGTCTAGTACATACTATAATTCAACGAAAGCTTATGAGTTTTATTTCTTATCTTCGGAAGTTGGAAAACAAAATTTGGATAGAGTGCTTGGTTTCTCTGTGCGGTGTGTGGCGAGATAGTTGGGGCTAATTGTGTTATAATGTAGTTACATTAATTGGAGGTGAGTTATGTGTGGAATTGTGGGGTATGTGGGAAAAAATGAGGCCCAAGGGTTTTTGCTGTCTGGGCTGAAACGGTTGGAGTATCGTGGCTACGACTCAGCGGGGATGGTAACTTTGGCGGAGGATGGTACAGCGACGCTAATTCGGGCGAAAGGTAAAATTGTAAATTTGGAAGAGAAATTAGCAAAAAACAAACGCGATGATAAAATTGGCATTGGACATACGAGGTGGGCTACACATGGCGAGCCAAGCGAAGAAAATGCACATCCGCACCAGGCTGGTGATATATTTGTGGTGCATAACGGTATTATTGAAAATTACAAAGAACTAAAAAAGACTTTGACGGAACACGAATTTAAATCGGAGACGGATTCGGAAGTTTTGGCAGCGTTGATTAATTCATTCTATAAAGATGGTAAGTATCCACTAGTAAATGCAGTGGTGCAGGCGCTAAAATTGGCGCAAGGTACATATGGTATTGCGGTGGTGTCGCGAAAAAATCCGGATGAGATAATAGTGGCTCGTAGCGGCTCGCCACTAGTGATAGGTATAGGAAATGACGAAACTTTGATCGCTAGTGACGCTTCGGCGTTGGTGGGGCACACGAAGCGGGCGATTTATTTAAATGATGGCGAGGTGGCGCGGATTACTAAAAATAGTATTGAAGTAAAAACTCTGAATGCGGAGCCAGTATCGGCAAAAGTGGAAGAGATTGAAACAAACTTGGCGGCGATACAAAAAGGTGGGTACGAGCATTTCTTACTGAAGGAAATAATGGAACAACCGAGTTCCTTAAAGGAAACTTTGCGTGGACGGGTAAATGTGAAGGATGGCACAGTGCATTTAGGCGGGCCGGGGCTAAGTGAAGCGGAACTTCGTAAAATTAAACATTTGATAATAGTGGGGTGTGGTACGGCGTATCACGCGGGACTTTTGGCTGGCTACTATATAGAGCAGTTTACTCCAGAGATCACAATAGAAACGGTGATAGCTAGTGAATATCGCTATCGGTCTGCCTACATTCCGAAAGATTCGGTGGCGCTAATTGTGTCGCAGAGCGGGGAAACGGCCGATACTTTGGCATGCCTTCGTGAAATTAAGAAACAGGGAATTAAAACGATTGGCATAGTAAATGCGATTGGTTCAACCATTGCGCGTGAGGTAGATGGTGGTACCTATGTGCATGTGGGGCCGGAGATATCGGTGGCATCTACTAAAGCATTTACTTCGCAAGCGATTGCGATGGTAATGTTTGGGCTGACTATTGCGCAAGCGAAGGGGGTAAAACCAGGAGTTTTGCGAAGCTATGTAGAAGAAATTGCTAAGCTGCCGGCAGAAATTGGCAAAGTGCTAGAAGTGGCACGGCCGGAAGTGGAAAAGATTGCGAAGAAATATGCTGAATACGATCATGCGATATATTTGGGGCGAGACACGGCTTATCCTACGGCGATGGAAGGTGCGTTGAAGCTCAAAGAAATTTCATATGTAGATGCCAATGCGTATGCATTTGGAGAATTGAAGCACGGGCCGCTGGCACTCGTGGATGATAGATTCTTTGAATTCGCACTTTTGCCGAGAGGTGCATTATATGATAAGGCGATTTCTAATATAGAGGAAGTTATGGCGCGAGGTGGACATGTGATAGTGGTTACCAATGCCGATGATTTTGATTTGCCGGTAGAGAATATTGTTAAAATTACAACATCTATAGAAGTATTTGCGCCAATCTTGATGAATTTGGTGTCGCAACTTTTGGCATATTATATGACAATAGCGAAGGGATATAATGTAGACCAGCCGCGGAACTTGGCAAAGTCGGTGACGGTGGAATAAGAGTAAGAGTTGGCTAGGCTAATGTGCATCTGATAGATATGTTATAATGTAGATATGAAAAAAGCTAAGCTACTATGGGTGGATTTAGAGATGACTGGCCTAGAGCCAGAAAAAGATAGGATTTTGGAAGTCGCTGCTATTGCTACCGATATGAAGCTAAACGAGATTGCTCGCTATGAGGCGGTGGTGAAGGTTGATGAGAGAATCATCAAAAATCGTATGGTGGGTGATTTTTGGGAGAAAAATAATAAAACTCGTGATGCGCTGATTGCACAAAACGAAACTGGCCGAGCGGTGAAAGAAGTAGAAAGAGAGCTGATAGAATTTATTGAAAAAAATTTTGGTAAGACTGTTTATTTGGCTGGAAATTCTATTCATCAAGATCGTAAATTTATTGAGCGCGAAATGCCGGAGCTCGATAAAAAAATGCATTATCGTATGCTAGATGTGTCTGCTTGGAAAATTTATTTTGAGAATACTTTAAATAAAAAGTTTACTAAGCCAGAAAATCACCGCGCTTTAGATGATATTAATGGTAGTATAGAGGAGCTAAAATGGTATTTGACGTTTCTAAAATAAGTGGGGTCGGTGAGTTTACCGTCCAGAAAGAAAAGGATAGAGAGCTTTATCTAAAAAATGGTCGTACATTTCTGGTAATGCATCGTAATACTATAGAAGTGCGCTGTGACCAAAAGTTGAGTGAGCTTTTGAAAGAAAGATATGAGTCGGTAATGGAATCGCGCTATTTTGGCCGCGGTGGTGTAGAAATTGTATTGGCTGGGCAGTTGTCTGAAAATGATCTGGCCGATCTTGTGCGGCTGAGCTATAATATGACGTTTTGATGTAGAATTTACAATTCTTTTTTGGCAGCTTTTTTATCTTTTTTGCGATTGATGCGGTTCATGCCTTTGATAATAAGGAAGATAACCCAGGCGATAATTAGAAATTGAATAACATTTTGGATAAAATTACCGTAGGCGATAACGGCTTCGTCGCCTGTGCCAAAGAAATTTGGAATGCGGATAGCAAGATTGGTAAAATCTACGCCGCCGGCTAGCAAACCTACAATGGGCATGACGATGTCGTTGACTAGAGAATTGACGATAGCGGTAAATGCGCCGCCCACTGCTACACCTACGGCGAGATCTACTACCGAACCGCGGTTGATGAATTCGATGAATTCTTTACGAAAACTAGAACTGCTTTCGTGGACTTTATTGAGAGTTTCTTTTGCTTTATTGGTTTTGGCGGTGTCGGATGTTGCCATTTTGGACCTTTCTTTTAATTAGTTTCCGAGAAATCATTAAATTTGCTGTAGAGATTATTTAGGCTGTTGTACGAGGCGGTGAGAGCTTCTTTGAGATCGTCATTATTAGCGGATTTAAGAAGCTGTGATTCACGAGTGGTGATGAGGGAAATTTCGTAAGCCATTTTGTGTGCATAAACGCGATCTAGGATACCGTTGATTTTAGCTTCGAATAATTCTGACTGGAGTTCGTCTTTGGCGGTGGTTTCCTCTTCGGTGATTTTTTTGGGAATGTCTTTTTCTTTGAAATTGTATTTTGAAGTAGCGTAATCATTTAGCCCTTTGTTGGTGTTGGCGAGTATACTGGACAACGATGCGCTGTGTGAGCGGAGTTCGGAAGATTTGACATTGGGCTGATATTCGCCGATGAGTTCAGAAGTGTTATTAATATGCAAGATGAGGGCGTAGAGCTTGTCTTTGGCGCTGGTACCGCCACCGCCGAGAGCCGAGCCTATAATCATAATTAAAATAAAAGCTGCAACACCGATGACGCCCACCCAAAAGAATTTTGAAGCAAAGATACCGCTTTTGGGGCTTTTGGTAGGCTGATTGGTTGCCGAAATTTGATTAAGATATTCTTGCCTATCCATATGGTATAATTATAGCATATGAAATTGTCTGCAAAAAAAGAAGAGAAAAAAACTGAGAAAGAGAAGGTAGAAGAGCGTCGCGAAGAGGTGCTGGCGGCTGGCCGGAAGTTTAAATATCCCTTGCAATGGACGCATCATCGGGTGGTAGTTAGTACGATTTTGATTGCAATGGTGGTGTTTGCGATGATTATAGTGGGGGGCTGGCTAGCGCTTTATCGTGTGGGGATGACGGACGATTTGTTGTTTAATATAACGAAGGTTTTGCCACTATCTGTATCTAATGTAGACGGGGAAAATGTGATGTACTCGGATTATTTAATGCTGTATCGTAGTAGTATGACGTCTATTGAACGCCAGTCTGGTAGCCAATTTGATAAAGAATCTTTTGATGAGCTAAGCGCCGAATATAAAAGGGCGGCCCTAACTGAGGCGGAAAAATATACCTATGCTATTAAATTGGCGAAAGAGTTGGATATTACCGTATCGCAAGACGAAGTAACGACGGAGTTTAATCGTCATTTGAAGATTGGCGGGATTGATCGTAGTGAAGAGGGTTTTGTTAAAATCATTGAAGATAATTTTGGTTTGAGCAAAAAAGAGTACGAGCGAATGCTTTATCTTACTTTGCTGAAGGCAAAGGTTGAAATGGAGATTGATAAAAATGCTAACAAAATTGCCAACAAAGTAGAAACATTGCTTGCAGAAAATGGTGGTGATTATCAGAATGTGGCGGAGCAGCTTGGCGACGAGATCGTTTACGAAGAGACTGGTGGGCTGGTGGATAGCAAGAATATTGATGGTGGCCGGGCGGCCGAAGCGATAAAATTGGAACCGGGACAAAGTAGCGGTAAGTTTGTATCGATGAGCGGCGATGGGTATTATTTTGTGAAATTGATAGACAAGGCAGATGCGGAAGTAAATTTTGTTTCGATAAAGGTGTCGTTTGAAGAGTTTGCTAAGCAATTTGCCGATTTGAAAGAGGAAGGGAAGATTGTGGAATATATAGATTTAGCTGAAGATAATGCTGGCAACGTTGATGTAGAAGTAAAGGATTAGGATAATTTATTTGCTGGTACGGCGAGTAGGGTTTGCTGAAATAAACCTTTCCGGCGGGCGTCGTCTCGAAATATTTAGAAAATATTACTAGTGCGGGTACGGAGAGGGGTTCTCACTGGGCTATACTCCAGATAAAAATAAAATATGAGAGCAAGTTCTCAATTTCATTTTTCTCTGGTGCGGGTACGGCGAGTCGGACGCCGATCTCATCCTTGGGAAGGATGCATAATAGCCGTTATACGATACCCGCGGCTGTACCTATTATAACATATCTCTGTAAATATGGTATAATTATTTTATGCAAGAGATTTTGGCGGAGCTAAAAAAAGTTATTAAAGATTTGTATGGGCTGGATTTTGTGCCGGAAGTGACTGTGTCGCCAGGCAATATTGACGCGGATTATTCCTCTAACGCCGCTTTGAAATTGGCAAAAGAGCTGCACAAATCACCAATGGAAATAGCGGGCGAAATAAAGAACAAATTGGAAAATGTAGAAATTTCGGCGCCAGGTTTTTTGAATTTTATATTATCAGATGAATATGTATCTAGAGAAATATCGAAATACGATGCGGATTTTGAAAAAAATATATCATCGGGTGAATATCCTGGTAAGACAGTAATTTGTGAATTTTCTGATCCAAACCCATTTAAAGTACTGCATGTGGGGCATTTATATACCTCTATCGTGGGGGATTCTATTAGTAGACTGTTTGAATATGCTGGGGCGCGGGTGGTGCGAGCAAATTTTGGTGGTGATGTAGGGTTACACGTAGCAAAAACATTGTATATTTTGGTACAGAAGAATTTATCGGATTTCACGATTGAAGATATTGCAAAGTGCTACGTAGAAGGAACTGCTGCCTACGAAGATGACGAAAAGGCGCACGCAAAGATTACTAGGATAAACAAGGAAATTTACCATATAAATGCTGAGGATCTGCACGATAGTGAGCTAGCGGAATTATATTGGAAAGGCAGGGAATTGTCGTATGAGTATTTCAAGGATTTTTATGCGACTATTGGTGTAAAATTTGATAAGTTTTATCCGGAATCGTCGGTAGCGGGGTTGGGGCTAGAGAAGGTGAAGGAAGAACTAGCCAAAGGTGTGTATGAAATGTCTGCTGGAGCAGTGGTGTTTGACGGTGAAAAGTTTGGGCTGCATACCAGGGTGTTTGTTAATAAAGAAGGCGTGCCTACTTATGAAGCAAAGGATGTAGGGCTGATTTTTACCAAATGGGAAGATTATCATTTTGATAAATCTGTGGTGATTACTGGCAGCGAGCAGACCGAATATATGAAGGTGGTATTAAAATCTGTAGAGCAGTATGCGCCAGAATTGGTGGAGCGGACTAGCCATTTGACGCATGGCTTAGTGAAACTGCCAGGTAATGTGAAGATGTCGTCTAGGAAGGGTAATTTCTTGAAGGCTGTAGAAGTAATGGACATGATAAAAGACGAGCTAAAGTCGGCCTATGATTCTACGGACGAGAAAGTGGTGCTAGCGGCGACTAAGTATGCGTTTTTGAAATATAAAATGGGTGGCAATATTGTATTTGATCCGCATGAGTCGGTAAAAATGACTGGGAATTCGGGCCCGTATTTATTGTATTCTGCGGTGCGGGCGAAAAAGATATTGCAGAAAGTGGGTAGTGGGGAGGTGACGCAAGACATAGCGCGTGATGTGCATGAGAAGAACTTGGCTAAAAAGATTTTGGAGTATAAAGATGTGCTAAATGAAGCGGTGCGGGAAATGGCGCCGCATAAAGTGGCTGGGTATTTGTATGAATTGGCGCAGGAGTTTTCGCGGTTTTATGAGAATTGTCCGGTGGCGGGTAGTGATAGGGAAGCTGAGCGTGCTACGCTAACTAAGGTTTACCTAGACACTATGACACATGGGCTGGGGATTTTGGGAATTAGTGTGCCGGAGGAGATGTAGTGAAGCATATCATATTATATTCGCATGGTTTTGGTACCGACAAAACAGACAGAGGTTTATTTACGGCTATAGCCGACGCTATCCCAGAGGCAGAACATGTAATGTTTGAATACGACACCAAGGATGCGGCGGGAAACACAATAGTGGAAACTTTCTCCAACCGCAAGGACAAATTATCTGCTAAATATGAAGCGCTTAGAGAGCAAAACCCAGACGCCACCATTGATCTGGTTTGCCATTCTCAAGGTTGTCTCGTGGCTGCGCTAGCAGAGCTAAACGGTGTGCGTAAAACCATTATGCTAACTCCACCAATTTATCTTGAAAATAGTGATGAAGAAAGGGAAAGACACCTAGCAAAGCCTACGGTTAAAGAGCTGTCTGACGGCACCTTAGCCATAAAACGTCGCGATGGTAGCACCACGTTAATTAAACAAAACTATTGGGATGATTTTGGTGTGGTGATCAACTCCGAAAATCTCTACAATTCTCTCTCCAAAACTACAAATCTAATCGCCGTTCGCGCCGCCGAAGACGAGATTTTAAGCAATAATTCATATGACAACTTTAACAGTTCAATCAAGACAATAGACGTTGAAGGCAACCATAGTTTTGATAACGATGCTAGGCCACGCATCTCAAAAGTTGTGCGAGATCTGATTATATAGAATAGAATTTATTTTTTGTAATTGCAAGGTGATTAGGCCTACGTTGGATATTGAGTAGCATCATGGTATAATTTATTTATGCGGAAAAAGTCCGATTTTATTTTAAGATTCTGTTTAATTGTGGGGGACGCATTGGCGCTGATATTGTCTTTTGCGATAGCGTATTTTATCCGGGTGCATGTGGACCCTAGGCCGTATGCGTTTGAATCGCAACTGTTGGAGTTCACTTGGACAATTGTATTTTTGGTGCCGATAATGCTGGTGGTACTGGCGGCGCTGGGGCTGTATAAAAAGTCTATTTTCCTCGGGCGGTCTAGATTTCCGGAAAGGATGCGCTTGGTGTTAGCGGCGGTACTGTCTGTGGCGGCATTAATTGTATATGATTTCTTTGTGGGAGAGAATTTGTTTCCAGTGCGAGTGATGGCTGTGACGGCGATGGTGCTAT
Organism: uncultured Candidatus Saccharibacteria bacterium; assembly: GCA_964407015.1. Classification (GTDB taxonomy): domain Bacteria; phylum Patescibacteriota; class Saccharimonadia; order Saccharimonadales; family Saccharimonadaceae; genus Nanosyncoccus. Next base: position 6,317 of record CAYOTX010000018.1, on the reverse strand, counting down.
GTTTTGTGTTTTTGTTGATGGAGCGGATACTGGTAAGATTTATTGTGCGACAGATTTTTAAGAATGATTATGGTACGAAACGGGTGGTGATAATTGGAAATCATAAAAATACAGAATATTTAGCGGATTATATCACCGCTACACCGGAGTGTGGTTATAGATTGGCGGGGATTGTAGCGAACCGCAAATATATTCCGCGAGATTTGAAAACACACCAATATTCATCGCTCAAAGATGCTTTGAAAAAGGCGCGGGCAGACGTGATTTTTCAGACGGATGAAAAAAGTACAGAATATGTATATAAACAGGCAATTGCGCGACATCTTTTGTATTATTTTGTGCCGAGCGAGACGGCGCTTTCTTCGCATTTTGGCGAATTGGAGCTAGTGGGGAATACTCCAGCAGTGCTAGTAATGGCAACGCCGCTAACTGGCGGGTACGCGGTAGTAAAGCGTACGTTTGATGTTGTATTTAGTCTTGTGGCGATAATAATTACGTCGATACCGATGGCGATAATTTGGCTGATAATTAAATTTTCCGATTTTAAACATTCGCCGATATATGCAGATGATAGGCTGACACAATACAACCGGAAATTTAAATGTTATAAGTTTAGATCTATGAAATCCGAATATTCTGGACTGACAGCGGAGGAAGCATTTATTAAAATGGGGAAGCCAGAATTGATTAAAAAATACAGGCGGGATGGCGATTATATGAAAAATGATCCACGAATTACTAAGATAGGGAAGTTTATTCGGAAAACATCTTTGGACGAATTACCACAATTGTTTAATATACTGAAGGGAGATATTTCGTTGATAGGGCCGAGGGCGCTGTTGCCAGGAGAGCTACGTGATTATGGTGACAGATCTTTGCTGCTTACTGTGAAGTCTGGATTAACTGGGTTTGCGCAGGTGAGTGGTAGGCGCGATATATCATTTGAAGAGCGGCGGGCGTTAGATATTTATTATGTACGGAATTGGTCGCTAATGCTAGATCTTTCCATTTTCTTCAAGACGATTGCGGCAGTTTTTAAAGGTGAAGGTGCTAAATAATGAAAGTTGCGCTGGTTTGTGATTGGCTGACAAATGTGGGTGGTGCGGAAAAGGTACTTTTACGTATTCATCAGTTATATCCAGAGGCGCCAATTTATACTTCTAAATATGATCCGAAAGGGATTGATTGGTTTAAGGATGCAGATGTGCGGACGGGTTGGTTGCAGAAGTTCCCGAGCAAGATGCGGCGGGTGTTGGGGCCTTTTAGGCAATGGTATTTTTCACATCTGGATTTATCGGATTATGATTTGATTATATCGGTAACAGGGGCGGAAGCTAAAGCCGTGAAGTCTGGAAAGCGCCTTCACGAGGCGGGGAAGAAAAATGTGAAGTGCCCGAATGGACTTCACATCTCTTATTGTCATGTGCCGACGCAATATTATTGGCAAATGTATGATGATTACGTGAAGAACCCGGGGTTTGGAGTGCTAAATCCGTTTGTGAGGTTTTTCTTTAAACTGATGGTGCGGCCTTTACGGAAAGCAGATTTAAAGGCGGCGCAAAATCCGGACTATTTTGTGACAATTAGCGAGTATGCTAAGGATGCGATTTTAAAGTATTATGGACGAGAAGCTGTGGTGATACACCCGCCAGTGGAGATTGACGATTTCAAAATAAAGTTTAGCAAAAAGCAAACGAAGCAAGGAAATAAAACTACGAAAAAACAAGGGGCGGGTTCTACACAGGTTGTGGAAAACTTGGACCTAGCTAAAACATATATTACTACTGCGCGTCAAGTGAACTGGAAAAGATTAGACCTTGCGGTGAAAGCTTGCTTGATGGCCCAACGGCGTATAGTGGTAATAGGCGAGGGGCCCGAGCATAGAAAACTGGTAAAAATGGCAGAAGGTTCGGATTTGATAAAATTTTTGCCGTTGATGAAGAAAGAAGAATTGGCTGTGTATTTAGCGCAGGCGAAGGGATACCTATTCCCTAGTTTGGAGCCATTTGGCATAGCACCGGTAGAGGCATTGGCGGCAGGATGCCCGGTGATAGGTTTTGCAGAGGGGGGATCGCGTGATTATATTAAAGATGGCAAAAATGGAGTTTTATTTAAGGAACAAACGGCAAAATCTTTGGCGGAAGCGATTTTGAAGTTTGAAAAAATGAAATTTGATCGTGAAAAGATTTCTAAAACTGCGGATGGTTTTGGCGTGGCGAGGTTTGATACGGAAATTGTGAATTTTGTGAAGGAAAAGACGGACAAGAAAAATGCAAAAGATAAATAAGCTTTATAGAGGATTGATCTATATATTGCCAGCGGTGTTGTTTTTTTCTTATTATCCGGTGATTAAATTGGGCGCGAGTGAATCAATGAATTTTGAACTTTCCTTGCCGCTGATTTGGCTGGTAGTTTTTGATGTGGTGGCGTTTGGGATAATGATAAAGAAAAAGATACTATTTAGGGATTGCAGGAAAATGTGGGTATGGATGCTGTTTCCTATTTTTGCGACATTGTCGGTGTTGTGGTCGCTAAATAGTTTGCGAGGATTATTAACCGTGGGAATATTATGGTTTATATATTTTGCGGGATATGCGTTTTTTTCTTTGCGGAGTATTTTGAAGGAGGTGAGTGTTAAAGAAATATTCTGGAAAGTGTTTTTTGGTTCGGCGCTCATGGTATGTGGGTGGTGTTTGGTGCAATGTGTTTTGGATTTGGCAGGGTTGCCACGCGAGGGGAGTTTGATGTGTACAGGATGTACGTATAAAATGTTTGGGTTTCCGCATCCGAATGGATTTGCAATAGAGCCACAATTTATGGGGAATTTATTAATTGCGCCGGCGATAGTGAGCGCATGGTTTGGTTTAAAGAAAAATAAGCAATATTTTTGGCTGTTTTTTATTTTTGCAGTGACAATATTTTTAACATTTTCCCGAGGGGCGATTTATGCGTTTGTGGTGGCAATGATTTTTATGACAGTATTTGAGTGGGTGCGACAAAAAGATTGGAGGGTTTGTAAAACTTTTTTGATTATTGCCGCAGCGTTTTTGTTCACGCTGAATTTGCAAGGTGTGATGGCACAGACTAGCCCAACTAACGATACTTATGTGAATGGAGTGACGAAAGTAATAAATCAATTGTCATTAGGGATTATTGATATTCGTGAGAGCAAAAGTGAGATTTTGCCGGAGGAAGCGAATGCATCTACTTTAGAAACGGTAGATGAAGAAGCTAAAGAAGGTAAGGCGGTGTTCGATGGTTATGTGGAGGAATCTACAGATACGCGAGTGCGGTTAACTGATGCGGCGCTAACGGTGTGGCGAAAAGATTTTAAGACTATGATGTTTGGTGTGGGGTTAGGTGGAGCTGGGCAAGCGCTGTATGTAAATGGATTATCGCCAGCGCCAAAAGAAATTGTGCAAAATCAATACGCGAGTTTGTTGCTAGAAACTGGATTGGTGGGTGTGGTATTAATGGTAATGACTCTGGTTTTGATTGTTCGGGCGGTGTACAAAAATCCAGCTAGGGAAGTAATTTGGACGTTGATATTGGCGTACGGAATAACGGTGTGCTTTTTTGCGGGATTACCAAACGCGCTGCATATATATTTGTTGCCGGCGATTTTGATGGTTATACTTGGCGACGAAAAAAGTTCGTATCGTAAATAGTGGCGCCGTGGTTTTTGTAGAATTGCTGCGAAGCTTCACGACCATTGCCACAGGTAAATTCCAGATTATTGCAGCCTTTTTCTTTGGCCCAGTCTAGCATAGCATCCCAGAGAGCAGAGCCAATACCTTTACCGCGGACAGTTTGGTCGGTGACAAAATCTTCAAGATAGGCGTTTTTGCGGATGATGGGCCCCATATGAATAGATAGTGTAGCAATGCCGATGATTTTGTCGTCTTCTACGGCGATAAGCATATCGTGGTAAGGTGAAGCGATGAGCTCGTCGAACCATTCTTGGGGAATTTCGCCGCGGTCTTTGCCACTGCGAGATAGTTGGATGAGGAGTTTACGGATTTGATCGGCGGTTTCGGGAGTGTATTTTTCTAGTTTGGTAATTTTCATAAGATTTCTCCTAATTTAGTTTTGAGTTCTTCGGCAAGGGTGGTGATTTTTGCTTTGTCGTCTCCCCACATGGTAATACGGATAAGGTCTTCAGTGCCAGAGGGGCGGACAAGCAGGCGACCATTCGTAGACTTGACTTTTTCTCTAAATTGTGCTAGTATATCTTTAACGGCGTTAGACGTCGCTAAGTTGGCTTTTTGTACTGGCGTGGCGTCTAGTGTGAGATTGACTTGGGGGTATTTGGTGATGACGCTAGCGAGTTTGCTAAGGCTTTTGTCGGTGGTGGCGATGGCTTTAGTAACAATGAGGGCAGTGAGCATGCCGTCGCCGGTGGCTTCGCCAGGGAGGATGATGTGTCCAGATTGTTCTCCGCCGATGGCGATATGTTTTTCGCGCATGGCGGCGGCTACATTGGAATCACCAACTTGAGTGATCTCTAGCTGGAGTTTATGGTCTTTGGCCCAATTCAGGATGCCTTGGTTGGCCATAACAGTAACAGCAATGGAATCTAAATGCAGGTAGTCTGCAAGAATAGCAATAATTTGGTCGCCATCTACGATTTCGCCATTTTCATCTATCATGAGGACACGATCTCCATCACCGTCAAAAGCAACGCCATAATCTAGCTTTTGGTTTTTGACGAGATTTTGAAGTTGCTCTAAGTGAGTACTGCCACAATTATGGTTGATTTTGGTGCCATAGGAATCATCGGCATTGATGAGTTCTACCTTGGCTCCGAATTCTTCAAATACAGTTTTATTGATGGTGCTAGTGGCACCGTTGGCGCAATCCATGCCAATGTGGAGGTTGGAGAAATCGATACCTTTGAGATGTTCGCGTAGATGGTCTTTGTATATATCTATGGCATCTTCGTGCAAACTTTCACGGATGCTGGGAGAAACAGTAGAGTAAGTTTGGGGATTATCTAGCGCATTTTCAATGGTTTGGCGGCCTTTTTCGGATAGTTTGATGCCGGTGTCGTGAAGGCCGCGTTCAAAGATTTTGATGCCGTTATCTGTATATGGGTTGTGGGAGGCAGTGACATCTATGGCGATATCGAAGCCCATCTTGGTGAAACAATAATTGATAGCCGGAGTAGGCAAAACACCAACATTGCCATATTCTATGCCGAAAGTTTCCAGAGCGGTCTCTAAATCGGTTAGGATCCATTCGGTGGATTCGCGAGTGTCGCCACCGATGAGGACTTTGACGGTGTCGCCGGCGTAATCGATGAGACCTTTGATGATGTTGGTAAGAAAATCTGGGGTGAATTGATCGGCTTTTTGACGGATACCGTCGGTGCCAAAATATTTCATAGTAAACTCCTAATTACTTTGATGGTTAAAATAATATCTTCCATGGTGCTACCGCGAGATAAATCTGCGAGTGGGATGGTGAAGCCTTGAATAATTGGCCCAGCGATAGTGAAGCCGCCGAATTGTTCGAGCGATTTGTAAAAGATGTTGCCAGAATTAAGATCTGGAGCAATAAGGATGTTAGCTTCACCTTTGATTTGCGAATTGGGAAACTTTTTGGCGGAAATTGTGGGACTTACAGCGGCATCTAGCTGCATTTCACCGTCAATTAGCCAATCTGGATGGTTTTGGCGGATTTTGCTAATTATGAAATGAATTTTTTCGAGATCGGGATTTTTGCCGCCGCTGCCATTGGTGGAATAGGAAAGCATGGCGATTTTGGGCTGTTCATTATAATAAGTTTGATAAGTTTTGGCGGTATCTTCAACTATAGTATAGAGTTGTTCCTTGGTGGGAATTTTGTTGACTCCGCCATCGGCGAGAGCGAAATGCTGGCCTTCTTTTTCACAGATAAAACAACTAGAGAAATAATCAGATTTTAATGGTAAGTGGTTTTTGTATGCTATAAGGACATCACGCGAAGAATAATCTAGGCCAGAAATCATGGAATCGGCTTGACCTTGGGCTAATATTTCGTTGGCATCGTTGAGGTTTTCAGTGTTGATGAACTCTATTTCTGGAAAACCCTGGATGGCTTTTTGGATGATAGGGTTTTCTAATTCTGGTATGAGGATTTTCATAGATAAATTATAGCACACAAAATAGCCCCAGGAAGTGGGGCTATTTTGGAAGAGTGGAATAATTATTTATCTACTACTTCGCCTTCGACTGGTTCGTCGTCGGAAGACTTGTTGTCTTTTTTGTCTTCTGATTTTGCATCGTCGGCAGAAGCTTGATACATCTTGGCGCCGATAGGCATGATTTTATCGGAGA
>CAYOTX010000017.1:0-15684 GCA_964407015.1 uncultured Candidatus Saccharibacteria bacterium | reverse complement strand
AACTAATATCAGCGCGCCACGCAGCGCACAGACCTCCCGTTGTTCCTGTTGTTGTTGTTGGCCGGGTTAACGCCAGTAGCTGTGAAGTTCAGGTTGTAGGCGTTGTTACTATTGTTGACCGTACTAGACCAATAGTTCGCTTCAGAGCCTGGATTGTTGAGACTACCGTTGTTGACGTTGCCGGACCGCACAAACCATAGAGGGGATTCCGGAGCTGCTTTGGCCAATATTTCCCGTAGAAAATATTGGTTTTAATGGGACTTTTGTGTGATTTGGGATTTTATGCAACAAATGTTGCATAATTCTAAATAAAAACACAAGAGTGAGCTCGTCCAACTCTTTTTGTAAAGTTGCTACTTTAGAGAAAGCGCTGAAGGGAAAAGTAAAATACGGTCCGGTAGTATTGGGCTAGCGGTTCCCCGTGGCAACTTCCCCCATAGATATTGTAATATATTTATGCTAAATAGTAGCCTTTTTGTGGCGGTGGTGGCGCGCAGCGGCAAAGATAAAGCCAGCGATACTCATAAATACTAGTACGACTAAGAAAATAAACCATACTGGGCAAAGAATGATATCTTTGACTACGGTAGAGACTTCGTTGTTGTAATAAATGGTTTGCTCTACCTTGACGATGCCGAGAGGTGGAAGATTGTCGATATTACGAGTAATATAGCGAGTGGTCTCGGGCATGACGATTTCGGAGAAGTGATTGTTTTGATCTTCGTCGGTGGGGAAGATTTTTTCGCCAGTGACGGCGTTAGAGACATTTAGTGCGACAATGGCAGTCTCGTGGACGTTGCCGTGATTGTCTACTAGGGCGCTGACGGTGACAGGTGTGGTGGTAGAAAATTCTGGAACGTTGTTTTCGATAATGGTGCCTTCGTGGGTGATTTCGCCGGCTACATCGGCATAGATAATGCTACCAAGAGCAAAGACGTTGTTGATAGATACGCCTTCAGACTCTTGCTTGGATGGATCGGACGATACCATGATGGCGGCGTACTGGCCGCCGGCTGGAGCGTTTTCGGGAACATTGATTGTAAACTCTACCTCGCGGGACTCATTTGGCGCGATAGTGCCGGTAGGCTCTGGAATGGTAATCCATTCGGCGATTTTGGAATAGGCAGAAATATTGCTGATGTCGGCCTGATAATCTTCGCCGACAACGCTATAGGGGGAAACTGATACTGAATAGGCAAAGTCGGATTTAGAATCTACAGGGTTGACTATGGTAATAGTACCAGTATAAGTTTCTCCTGGATCTAGGGTAAAGTTTTGACTCATAGGTAAAAGAGTAAATGCATTTTCCATACTTTCAATTATAACAGATTTATATGGAAAATACGAAATAGTGATATAATTAGGGTATGTTAGACGTGAAGTTTATCCGAGAAAATGCAGAGCTGGTAGAGAGGTCTGCAAAGGAAAAAGGCTATAAAATAAATGTAAAAGAAATTTTAGATTTGGATGATAAGCGAAAAGTAGAGCTAGGTAAGGTAGAAGATTTACGGCAGAAACGTAACGAAATAGCAGGGAAAATGAAGGGTGGCAAGCCTGAGCAGGTGCTAATAGAAGAAGGTAAAAAAATAAAGGTAGAGCTGGCCAAGCGAGAGGAAATATTAGGAGAAGTAGAGGGGAAGCTAAAGGCCGTAGTAAAGACGGTGCCAAATGTGATTTTTGATGATGTACCACTGGGCGGTGAGGAAGATAGTGTAGAGGTGAAGCGTTGGGGTGAGAATCATGCTACCGGGGTAGACCATTTAGATTATGCGGTGAGCCGCGACTGGGTAGATTTTGAGCGTGGCGCTAAAGTGGCAGGGGCAAAGTTTTATTATTTGAAGAGCGAATTAGCATTGCTTGAAAATGCACTCTTGCAATACGGACTTTCGAAAGTATTGGAACATGGGTTTACCTTTATGACGGTGCCGGATATGGTGAGCTCGAGAGTGTTAGAGGGCTGTGGGTTCAACCCGCGTACTTCTGATCAGTCTGATGAATATTATGTAGAGGGTGAAGATTTGGCGATGATTGCCACAGCAGAGATGCCGCTGACCGGCTATCATATGGATGAAATTATTGATGAAGATAAATTACCGCTATTATATGCAGGGTATTCAGCATGTTTTAGGAAAGAGGCGGGCACCTATGGTAAATACACGCGGGGGCTATTTCGCGTGCATCAGTTTAATAAGCTAGAGATGTATATTTTCTGCTTGCCAGAGCAAAGCAAAGAAATGCACGAGAAGATTTTGGCGATCGAGGAAGACATTTGGCAGGGGCTAGGTATACCATATCATGTAGTAAATATTGCAGCGGGCGACCTGGGTGCGCCAGCGGCGAAGAAATACGACATGGAATACTGGTCGCCAGTAAACCAGAAATATCAGGAAATTACTTCGTGTTCTAACTGTACGGATTTTCAGGCGCAGGCGGTAAACTGCCGAGTACGGCGCAAAGATGGCACGATAGAATATGTGCATACTCTGAATGGTACGGCGATACCACTAGCTAGGGCGCTGGTAGTGATGCTAGAAAATTATGCTGTGGAAGGTGGTAAATTGAAGGTGCCAGAAGTATTAAGGCCGTATATGGGCGGTAAGGCAGAGATTTAAATAATAAAAAGGAGAGAAAATGATAGAAAAAATTGAACTAAGTGGAAATGGGTACAGAGTAGAAGAACCATTCAAAAAGTATGTAGAAAAGCGGATTGGTAGGCTAGATAGGTATTTGCCGAGGGGTTATAAGAAAGACGTAGTGGCTAAAGTAGTGGTGTCGGAAATTGGCAAAAATAAGACAGAAAAGTATGAGATTTCGGTAGCAATGGATATACATGGTGGTAAAGTGATAGCGGCGCGCGATGAATGTTCGAATGTGTTTGCGGGGGTAGACCTAGTAGAGGCAAAACTGTTAGGCCAAATTCGGCGATACAAGCTAGAGGTGCAACCACACCGCCAGAAGAAAAACTGGAGTAAACTCTTTATTAAGAGGAAATAGTGTGGTAAAATAGGGGGAAGTTAATTCTGTTGGAGGCTTATGACGAAAAAACCGAAAGAGGCTGTGAAGGCTGATGTGAAAAAAGTTGCAAAATCTGCAAAGAATGTTAAAAGTAGGAAAGAGAAAAAGCCAACCGATAAGTTGGCGGATAAGACTGCTTTGACAAAATTTTTGCAGGGGATTTTTGGTGATGCACAGAAAAAGGTGCTAAGGCGGCTATGGAAAAAGGCCCAAGAGATTAACAAGCTCGAGCCGAAATACGAGGCGATGAGCGACGAAGAGCTAGCCGAGCAAACAGAAGAATTTAAGAGAAAAATTGACAAAGCTTTGAAAGTGGCGCGGGCTGAGCAGGGGATAAATAAGACTGGCAAAAAACGTCCGCCGGTAAGTGATGTAAAGATACTGAATGAACTTTTGCCAGATGCTTTTGCGGTGGCAAGAGAGGCTTCGAAGCGGATTTTGGGACTAAGGCCTTATGACGTACAGCTAATTGGTGGCATGGTGCTGCATGAGGGTGCGGTAGCCGAGATGAAAACTGGTGAAGGTAAAACTTTGGTGGCGATGTTGCCGGCATACCTAAACGGTTTAACTGGGCGCGGGGTGCATGTAGTAACGGTGAACGACTATTTGGCACAGCGCGATGCGGGGTGGAACGGTCCGATTTACGATTTCCTCGGTATGAGCGTAGGTGTAATTATTAATAATGCTTCATTTGTGTATGATGCGGAATATGAAAATGAAGACCACGAGGATGAAAGATTTCGCCATTTGAAGCCGGCTACTAGAAAAGAAGCCTACGCGGCAGATATTACTTATGGTACCAATAATGAATTTGGGTTTGACTACTTGCGTGATAACATGACGAGTGAAGTACAATATTTGCGCCAGCGGGGCCTAAACTTTGCGATTGTAGATGAGGTAGATTCGATCTTGATCGACGAAGCTAGGACACCTTTGATTATCTCGGCGCCGGCGGGGGATAATCCGGATAGCTATTATCAGTTTGCTAAGGTAGCTTCGAGACTCACGCCAGAAGATTATATTTTAGATGAAAAGCGTCGCTCGGTGACTTTAACGGATGAGGGTATCGAGAAGGTGCAAGAAATTTTGGGGGTGGAGAATTTGTATTCTACTAAGAATACGCGGTTGGTTTACCACTTGGAACAGGCAATCCGGGCGGAAATACTCTTTAAACGCGATAAAGATTATGTGGTGACGAACTCTGGTGAAGTAATTATTGTAGATGAGCACACTGGCCGGCTAATGCAAGGGCGGCGGTACAATGAAGGCCTGCACCAGGCGATAGAGGCTAAAGAAGGTGTGGTAGTAAAGCAAGAGTCGATGACGCTCGCGACTATTTCGTTCCAGAATTTCTTCCGGCTATATACGAAATTATCTGGCATGACTGGTACGGCATTTACTGAAGCAGAAGAATTCCAACAGATTTATGCACTAGACGTGATACAGATTCCGCCGAATAAGCCGATTGCGCGTGTAGATAAGGACGATTTGATTTATAAGACTAAGGCGGCGAAGCTAAAGGCTATTGCAGAAGAAATTAAGAAGTACCACGAGAAGGGACAGCCAGTACTGGTGGGTTCGGGCTCAATTGCGAATAACGAAGAGATTGCACGATATTTAGAGCAGTTTGACTTACCATATGAAATCTTGAACGCAAAGAATAATGAACGTGAGGCAGCGATTATCGCTAAAGCTGGTGAAAAGGGCGCGATTACCCTGGCTACTAATATGGCGGGGCGCGGTACGGATATTAAGCTGGGCGAAGGTGTGAAAGAGCTAGGTGGGCTAGTAGTAATAGGCTCGGAGCGGCACGATAGCCGGCGGGTAGATAACCAGCTGCGCGGCCGTGGTGGTCGGCAGGGCGACCCGGGTACTACGCAATTCTTTGTATCTTGCGAAGATGATTTGATGCGGATTTTCCAGGGGGATAGAGTAAAGATGCTGATGACGCGTTTAGGGGTAGATGATGATATGCCGATTCAGACCAAAGCGATCTCGAGGACTTTAGAGGCGGCGCAAAAACGGATTGAAGGTTTTAACTTTGATTCACGTAAAAACGTGGTGCAGTATGATAATGTGATCAATCGGCATCGCAAAGTGGTGTATATGATGAGGCGCAAGATTCTAGAAGGTGATAATATCTTTCCAGAGATTAAGCGGTTGATGCGCGACGAGACGAAGATGTTGACGGAGTTTTCTTCACGGGTGAATAAAAAGTTTGACGAAGAATTTAAAGCAGTATTTGACTTTGACGATGACTTAATCCATGGGATTGGTTTGATTCGCAAGGAAAAAGAGCGAGAAAAACTGGCCTTAGAGGCAGTAGAAGAAGCTTACCATAAGAAAGAGCTAGAATTTGGCGAAGAAACAATGCGCAAGGTAGAGCGCGAGGTATATCTAAAGGTGCTAGATACTTTGTGGATGCAGCATCTAGAAAATATGCAACATCTGCGTGAAGGGATACACTGGCGTAGTGTGGGGCAACGTGACCCGTTGGTAGAATACCGCTCAGAGTCGCAGAAGCTATTTGACGGTTTGCAGAGGAATTTGCGCGAGGAAGTGCTAAAGATTTTGCTATCTATTACCCCAGCTGAGGCAGCGGCAGATAATGTGACAGACGGTGAAGAATACGAAAGTGAACTTACTAAAATGGCAGAATCTCAGACTGAAAAGGGTGTAAATGAGATATCGGCAGGCGAGAAGAATTTGGACGATGAGTTTAGGAAGAAGTCGCCAAAAACTACGGCAAAAAGAGCGACAGTGAAAAAGAGTGGGGCAAAGAAAAAATCTTCTAAGAAGAAGAAATCAAAATCGAAACGGAAATAGCTCCGATAGTTTGATCATAACATAAGCGGTATAAAAAGTCAAGACATGAAGCATTCAATTGAGGAAATTAAGCTAAAAAATGGCGCGAAGGGACTCTTAATAGATATCCCTGGTGCTAGCGTGATGTCTACTAGAATACAGTTTCGGGCGGGGATGATGTATGCCAAAAATAAAAATGTTTATGAGATCCCGCATGTGGTAGAGCATTTAGCCTTTGGGGCGAATGCGAAATTTAAAGACGAGCAAGCCTTTGAGGCAGAATTTACCAAAAATGGGGCGTATCACAATGCTTGGACTTCTGACATATCGGTGTGCTACGAGACGGAATGTGCGGATTTTGAGTGGGATAGGATAATGGAATTGCAGCAGGTGTCGATTTGCCAACCGAAGTTTAATGAAGAAGAATTGAAGAGCGAAAAGGCCAATGTGAAGTCGGAACTCACTGGCTATATGAATGATTATTATCGTTTGCTATGGCCGCGAGTGCAGCAGGCGGTGGGGGAAGATATCTTAGATTTGCCAGAGAGGATTAAGACAATTCCGAATATTGAATTGAAGGATATTCGCGAGCACTACCGGCGGACGCATACGGCAAAAAATATGATGTTTATCATTGCCGGGAAGATAAAAGGGCGGAAGCATAAGATAATGAAAATGTTGGATGCATGGGAGTTAAAAGAAGGCGAGAAATTCGAGATACCGGTGACGGACTTACATACTGGTGAAGCGGTGTCGATAAGGCGGAAGGACGCTTCGAACATTACTTTTGGGTTTTCGTTAGTGACGCCTAGGCATTTAGAGCCAGATGAGGTGTTTGCAATGAATTGCTTAAATCATATCTTAAATGGCACTACGAATTCGAAAATCTTTGGGGCGGCTAGGAAGCGAGGGCTGGTATATGGTATGGGGTCGTCGGTGGCATCGAATGCGGCGAGTTCGTACTGGGATTTTGACGGCGAAGTGAATGTGGAAAATGCGGAAGCTTTGTTCGAATTAATCCAGACAGAGCTGATGAAAACTTTGAACGGTGAGATACTAGATATGGATTTTCTCGCAGCAAAGTCGTATGCGCTGGGTAGATTTCAGATGGGGGCGCAGACGGTGGGGCAAATTGCGGATTATTATGCCGAAAATTACTTTACTAATGAGACAGTAGAAAAATACGACAATATGCCGAATCTAGTGAAAGGGTTAGATAAATTTAAGATGATAGAATTAGCACGTGAATTTGCTGGGTCGGGTATTAAAGGCTTTGCTGCGGTGTCTTCTACGGAAAAAGCGTTTATTTCTAGCTTGGAAAATAGGCTGAATTTTTAGTTAGGAACTAGCAACTACTATCCGATAGCTCGGACTTGTTTGTCTTGTAATTTATACAACATAGGGCAAGAAAAAATGTTTTTAGTCGTTCACTTTCGCTTATTAGGGACATTTTTTCATTGCTAGGTTGTATAAATTACGCCAAACAAATCTGGTCTAAATCTCATTATGCTATCGGATAGTAGTTGTTAGTTCCTGGATAAATATGAGCAGATTTTGCCTTTAGGTCTCTCGATATTGATGAATTATAAATACTTTTAAAGCTAAGTTTTGAGAGCAGTTATTAGTTTCTTAAATTTATCACCTCTATCGTAGACGTTTTCAAACATATCGAAACTGGCGGCGGATGGGGACATGATTACTACGGCACTATTTAAATTTTCTGCCTCTTGTTTAGCAGATTGGACGGCTTCTTCTAGTGAGTTTGCCAGGGTAAAGCGGCTATCTTGGTAGCGGTTAGCGAGTTCGTGGCCGGATTCGCCGATTAAGATAACTTTTTTAACCTGTAGAGCCTTAATAATTTCGTAGATTTCGGGGAGGTCTTCGTAATTAGTTTTGTCGCGGCCACCGAGGATAAGCACGACATTATTATCTGGAAAGGCATTAATGGCGACGCGGGTGGAAGATGGGTTAGTAGAGAAATTGTCGTCGTAATATTTTACGCCGTTTAATTCGCGGAGGAATTCGAGACGGTGCGGGAGGCCGTGAAAATTACTTAGTCCTTTGATAATTTGGGGCTTTTTCTCTCTGATAAATTCGTCTGGTGAGATATTTAGGTAGCTAGCCACTGCGGCAATGGCAGCCAGGGCGTTTTCTTGGTTATGAACACCGGGGAGATGGATGGTTGCTAAGATATCTTGTGGGATTTCATATGGATAAGGGATTTTTTGAGCTTTGGAGGTGTCGGCGATTTTGACGGTTTCGGGGTTTTTGGAATAGTAAATTAGGTAGTCACTTTCTGTTTGCCAGCGGGTGATGTTGGCTTTGGCGCTTAGGTAATCTGCGTAATCTTTGTGAACATTCAGATGATCTGGCTCGAGGTGGCCGAGTGCAGCGATATGGGGAGATTTTTGTAAATCCCAGAGCTGAAAGCTAGACATTTCGTAGACTACTACAGAAGTAGGCTTTAAACTATCTAGAACGTCAATAGACGGGTTGCCGATATTTCCCACCAAGTAAGCATCTTCGCCGAGCGAATCTAAGATGGATTTAATGAAGGAACAGGTGGTGCCTTTGCCCTTAGTAGCGGTAACGCCAATAATTGGGCAAGGGCAATGGTCGAAAAAGTATTTGGTAAGACTGGATTCGTTTGGCAAGTTTAGAGGTGGCACGGAAGGAGAGCGCAAAATGCAATCAAAAGATGAATAATCTCTCTGTTTAATTTCGTTGTAAGTGAAGTTTTCAAAAATATCACATTCGGCGTTGAAATGCGTTTTAAAATAGTTTTCAGCAGATTTTCCTTCTTTGCCATAGCCTAGTAGCGCAATTTTCATATGTTTATTATATCATAAGTTTAACGGATAAGCTTATTAATGTGAAATTATATTGACATTTTGTAAATTTTGTGCTATAATGGTAAGAGTTGGGTTATCCAACAGAGCATTTTGCTAGTAAATTAAAAAATATCGAAACCGTAAAAGGGGGAATAATCATGAAACATATTGGCATGTTTTTGTCTTTGTTCGTATTTCTTTGTTCAGGGATGATTAATCTTAGTGGATTTGCTATCGTTAATCAAAGCGCTATTTCTAATAGTACTGATGTTACTACAATTGTGACGATTGCTACTGAAGAAACTTCGGTTATACCTAAGAAAAAGGCTAAAATCAAAAAAAGGAATATTCCAAAGAAAAAACTGAAATTGAAGAAAAAGATATTTCAAAAAAGAAGGCTGAAGCGAAAAAGAAAGTTGAGACCAAGCCTAAGAAAAAGCAGAGTCTTAGCTACGATGTGAATGCTAACATAGACGGAAAGCGTTACCTGTTCAGCGATTTTATGCACAATGGTGAATACTATGATAGTAGTGGGTATCGATTTACCTATTATTCTGAGACAGTGTTGCCCGGTGGGGCGCTAAGGATTCCTGGGCGTCATGTTAATAACGAAGGTTATGTCTGCGATGCAGATGGCAATATTTGTCTGGCGTCTAGAGATTTCAAAAAGGGGAAAGTCGTCAAAATTCCGTTTGGCGATGGGATTGGAAAAGTATACGACAAATGCAACAAAAACAATACTTTCGATGTTTATGTACATTAAGCCGCACATAGTGCGGCTTTTTCATGATTAAAGATTTTTGATGATTTTACGAGCTTCGGGAACGGAGTGGGTTTCTATGAGTTTGGTGCGGATTTCTTTAGCGCCGGGGAAGTTGTTGACGTAGATTTTAAAGAAATGTTTGAGGGGTTCGTATGAAATATGTCGAGGTTTGCAATTCCCACAATATTTCTCATACAGATCTAAATGCATCTTCAAAAGCTCTATCAGCTCCTCTTTGGTGGGGGTGTGGTCGGTGAAGCAGTAGGGGTTGGCAAAGACGCCGCGGCCAATCATAAAGCCGTCTACTTCGGGGTATTTAGCGTGAAGTTCTAGGGCGTGGGCGCGGTCTTTAATATCACCATTGATAATAAGTTTGGTTTCTGGGCTGGTTCGATTGCGCAGTTTGATAATTTCAGGGATTAATTCGTAGTGGGCTGGGACTTTGCTCATTTCTTTTTTGGTGCGAAGATGTACGGTGAGAGCAGCAGGATGTTCGGCGAGCAA
The DNA here is from genome assembly GCA_964407015.1 of uncultured Candidatus Saccharibacteria bacterium. Lineage (GTDB taxonomy): Bacteria > Patescibacteriota > Saccharimonadia > Saccharimonadales > Saccharimonadaceae > Nanosyncoccus. Next base: position 5,766 of record CAYOTX010000017.1, on the reverse strand, counting down.
AATTGGTAGCCAGGTTTTATATTCTTCCGGTGCGCTCCAGCCGAGGCGAGTTTTGACAGATACGGGTAAAGAAGTAGATTTTTTTGCATTTCTAAAACATTCTACGGCTAAGTCTGGGGTTTTGATCATAGCGGCGCCACCACCGGCTTTGTTGACGTGCTTGTCGGGGCAGCCGAAGTTAAGGTCTACTCCTGAAAAATCGAGTGACGTAAGCGCCTGACAAGTTTCCGCAAAATGTTCTGGGTTTTTGCCCCAAATTTGGGCGATAATAGGATTATCTGATGGGGCGACTTCTAATCTTTCCAAGGCATTGTGGCGGCCTTTTTCGGAAGCGTAGGAAGATACATTAGTAAATTCCGTAAAAAATAAATCTGGTCGGCCAGCGTGAGCGATGACCTGGCGAAACATAATATCGGTGACGCCCTCCATAGGCGCCAAAATTAGAAATGGTTTAGGTAAATTGTCCCAGATATTCACTTGAGTATTATAACATTTTTCGTGGTATAATTAAATTGCTCGTGCTATACTTCGGTCACCAGCACAGAGAAAAGTTAAAAGCTGCAGGTATTGTCATTTATGCTTGTAGCCAGGAGCCAATAAAACGGGCTCACATAAATGACTCTAATAATTTTATTTTAAAGGAGTCTTTATGAAAAATTTTAACAAAAATATTAAAACACAAGAGCAGGTCGAGGTGATGGCCCTTTTCGGTTACGAAATGACCCCTTGTCAGCCGCTGACTTTTCGGCGGCGCGGGGAGAGCGAGACCGAAATTACAGAGTTGCTACGCACGCAAATTCGTTTTGCGGGTGGAGTAGCGTTGCATATCTTTGACGTGCTGGTTGGTCGGGAAAGGTTGACGCTAGAGTTTAACTCGCGTGACTTATCCTGGCACCTCACACAATAAAAAATAGCCCGTAAGGGCTATTTTTTAAGGCGCTTTGCTTTTGGCTATTTTTATGAAGTATAATCTATTAATATCTCGGAAGCTTCGCGGTGTGATAATAAATTTTATCATACCGCTTCGCCCTTTTGGCGGCAAAATCTACCTAAAGGTAAATTTTGCCTTTATGTTCCTCAATATTAATAAATTATGCAAGACACATCTATTCACGTTACGAATAGATAGGTGTTATAATAGTTTTATGCAAGAATTAGAGAAGAGATTGGCGGAGCTAGAGACGGAATTTTTGAAGGTGTATGAAAAATTAGAGATTGTGGACAAATTACAGAAAATTGCAGAGCTAGAAAAAGAAGTAGCCGAGCCGGATATTTGGAAAAATGTGGAAGAAGCCACGGCGAAAAACCAGGAACTGGCGAAATTGCAGAATGAAACTGGGCCGTATGAGTTATTGAAAACCCAAATTAGCGACTTAAAAGAACTGATGTCGCTATCTGATGAAGAGATGAAAGCTGAATTTGCCGAACAGATTACGGCAATGGAAAACCAGTTTGCGGAGCTAAAAAAGGCACTAAGATTTACAGGGCCGTACGATGGTAAAGACGCAATTATTAGGATTACCTCTGGAGCGGGTGGTACAGAGGCGATGGATTGGGCGAGTATGCTGGAACGGATGTATCTAAGATATTTTGAGCGTAAAGGTTTTAAAGTGGCCGGCTTAGAGCGGGTAGAGGGTGAAGAAGCGGGGATAAAAACTGCGGTATATGAGGTGAGTGGCACCAACGCTTACGGGTTTTTGAGGTCTGAACATGGAGTACATCGGCTGGTGCGGCTTTCACCGTTTAACGCAAACAACCTCAGGCAGACTTCTTTTGCACTGGTAGAGATTTTGCCAGTAATTAAAGCTGATGCAGAGGTGCAGATAGATGATAAAGATCTTAGGATAGATGTATACCATTCTGGTGGGCACGGTGGGCAATCTGTAAACACTACAAATTCGGCGGTGCGGATTACGCATCTTCCTACTAATACAGTGGTGGCGATCCAAAATGAGCGGAGTCAATTACAGAATAAAGAGAAAGCAATGGAAATTTTAAGGGGTAAGTTGGTGCAGATGCAGCTGGAGCAGCATGCTGCTACGATTGGTGAGCTACGGGCTGGCGAGTCGGCCGGCTGGGGGCAACAGATTAGAAACTATGTACTACAACCCTATAAATTGGTAAAAGATACACGAACGAATTACGAAGAGACCGACCCAGAGGCGGTGTTAGATGGCAAAATCGATGGTTTTATTGACAAATACCTAGAAATATAGATGTACGAATTGACATTTTAAAGTGTTTGTGCTATAATTAGTATTAGGCGTGAGAACGCAGTTGCATTTTGTGTCTAGTACATTTACATTTTATTCATTTAGAGAGGGGGAATAAAAATGGATAAAGAAAGTTTAATTTTATCGTGTTTGATAGCTCAAAAATTATATGCAGAGCTGCTTTGTGAAAGAGTTCCGCAGGGCATGTGCGAGAATTGGTCTGAAAAGAGGGCTGACGCACTAGATCGGATTTTGAAGAAATATCTGGTTAAAAGAGAATATCAAATAATTAGTTTAAGATTTGATTTGCGAGGGTTAACTGTAAATCCATGGGGAGTAATCGGCGCTGAATTGCAAACAAGTCCTTCGGCTGTCAAAACGAGTGGTTGGCGCGCGATAAAAAGGTTACGCTCGCACAAAGGAGCTCTAGCAGAGATAAAGTTGGTGTGCACTTATTCTGAGATGGAAGCTGAAATCTATGTTACTAACTTATTTATAGAACTGCTTGATCTGTATGGTAGTCCGATTGTTGGGGGGCGAAACCTTCGTGCTTGTCAAATTAAACAAGATTTAAAATTGTTTTTGAGCGTAGGCTATGATTACATTTGCGAGAAGCAGATGGAAGTGCTGGCCAATGATGACGCCATAATAGGTAGCCGCTCTATAAAGGTAGATTTACTTGAAAGAAGCATAGAATCTTTGAAAACTGACACAAAATCTTATAATGCATTTTACGATTTAATCGATCATGAAATGCGAGAACGAATTTCCCGGCTGTAATGGTCGGGATTTTTGAGCTAAATTTTACAAAATTAGGGGTTGGCAAGGGGGTGAAAGTGTGCTATAATGAGTATGTTACCTAGACATAAGGTAAGGTCTGAGGTCGCCTAAAAACGACCAAGGAAACCGGCCTAAAAGTCTAGTTTTAATAATGCAATTTTACCTGTGGAGGGTAAAAATTGTGGGAGAGGTAAGTTTTATCTGGTGTACAGAGATAAAACTCTCTAAAATCCTACTAGAGGTAGGGAAAAGTTTTGCCTGATGATCAGAGGCAAAACTCTAATAATAAAACAATAAAGGAAAGGAACAGGATGCAAGTCATTCTCGGCACCAAAATTGGTATGACCCAGATCATCAGCGATGATGGCGTGGTTACTCCGGTAACTATCCTTCAAGCTGGCCCTTGTACAGTGACTCAGATAAAGACCGCCGATACAGACGGTTATAATGCTGTGCAGGTGGGATATGGTAAGGGTAAGAATCTGAGCAAGTCGGTAGCTGGCCATGTAAAAAAGGCTGGCGAAAATATAAGTCCTAAGGTCCTGAAGGAATTCCGCGTTGAGATAATTCCTGAAGGTATGAAACTTGGCGACACTTTAACAGTGGAAAGCTTCAAATTGGGCGATAAGGTGGCGGTAACTGGTACGAGCAAAGGTAAAGGGTTTGCTGGTACGGTAAAGCGCCATAATTTTATTGAATCGCGCAATACGCACGGCTTTAAGGGGAATATTCGTCGTGTAGGTTCGATTGGTTCGATGTATCCGCAAAAAGTTTGGAAAGGCAAGAAAATGCCTGGTCGCATGGGGCACGACCAAGTGACCGTGAAAAATCTAGTAGTGGCCTACATTGATGTAGAAAACAACTTGATTGGCTTAAAAGGCGCGGTGCCTGGCCCGAAGAAAGGCATTGTAAGCTTGGAGGGAAAGGAGTAATATGGCAACACTAAATAAAGACGTATTTGGTTTGACTGTAGAAAACCACGAACTCGTAAAGCTTGCTTATGATGCATATCTTGCTAACTCTCGTTCTTCACATGCTAAAACTTTGAAGCGCGGTGAAGTGCGTGGCGGCGGCAAGAAACCTTGGCGGCAAAAAGGTACTGGTAGAGCACGTTTTGGCTCGACTCGTAACCCGATCTGGCGCCATGGTGGTGTGGCCTTTGGTCGCACTGGTGAAGAAAATTTCACCAAGAAGATGTCGAAATCTTCGAAGCGGTTGGCAGTACGCCAAGCTCTATCTATGAAGAATGCCGATAAAGCAGTAATCGTAATAGACACCTTTGCCTGTCCTAAAGGCAAAACTAAGGAAACTATCGAAATGCTAAAGGCCAACAAGATTGGTGAAGATGAAAAAGTATTATTGGTAGTGTCCGTTAAAGACGATTTAGTGCTTCGTGCTACTAATAACATCGCCAACCTAAAGGCTGTTCGCCCAACCTATTTGAATGTATTTGATATTATGAATGCAGATAAAATAGTGATTAGCGAAAAATCATTGCCGATGATCGAAAACTGGCTATTAGGAGAGGAGAAGTAAAATGGCAGAAAAACAGACTGATATTAAGCTTCACCTTTTGGAACCACGGGCAACCGAAAAAAGTTACCTGGAGCAAACTAACCGGATTTATGTTTTCCCGGTGAAAAAGTCGATGGGTAAGCAAGAAATTGCTCGCATGGTAGAAAAAGAATTTAATGTGACCGTGACAAATGTGCGCACATTGATTCGTAACGGTAAGAAGACTAAGTTTAGCAAAGGTAAGCATGCTTATCCTGGCATCACCTACCGCCAAGACAAGAAGTTTGCTTATGTAAGATTAAAGAAAGGTGATTCAATTAAAGTGTTTGATGAGCCTGAAGAAGATAAGAAAACCAGCGCAAAGGAAGCCAAGGCTGAGAAAAAGGCTAAAGCTGACAAGAATGCAGGGAAGGAGAATAAGTAATGGGATTACAAGCGTATCGCCCGATTACGCCGGCTCAGAGGCAAAAGACTACTCAGGATTTTGACCAGATTACCACGAGCAAGCCGATGAAATCGTTACTAAAGGCGAAAAAACAACAGGCAGGTAAAAATAACCAAGGCCGGATTACCGTACGGCACCGTGGTGGTGGCGTAAAGCGGCACTATCGGATTATGACCTATAACTTGCCGAAAGATTTGACTCTTACGGTAGAGGAAATTGAGTATGATCCAAACCGCAGTGCACGGATTGCTCGTGTGAAGGATCAAAACGGTACATATTATTATGTACTAGCTGATACTAAGATGACTAAGGGTACTACTTTCAAGACCGGTAACGAAATTGAAGTAGAAGATTCAGCACGGATGCCACTTGAAAATATTCCAGTAGGTACTTTTGTGTATGCAGTTGAGCTTACACCTGGTAAGGGCGCCCAAATGGTGCGCGCAGCTGGTGCTTCGGCACAGTTAATGGCAAAAGAAAATGGCTATGCTACGCTCAAAATGCCATCTGGCGAAGTGCGTAAAGTTTTGAGTACTTGTGAGGCATCAATTGGTACGGTATCTAATGTACAACATCAGAATATTAAGATAGGTGCTGCAGGTAGACGCCGCCGCAAGGGTATTCGCCCAACAGTAAGAGGTGTAGTGATGAACGCTACGGATCACCCACATGGTGGTGGTGACGGTGGTCGCCATGGTTCGGGTAAAGCACCACGCACGCCGTGGGGTCAGCTAACCTTGGGCTATCGTACCCGTCATAATAAGAAAACTAATAAAATGATCGTGCGCAGTCGCCACGAAGGAAAGAGGAGAT
>CAYOTX010000016.1:0-18125 GCA_964407015.1 uncultured Candidatus Saccharibacteria bacterium | reverse complement strand
CTCCGATGATATCGGTCACATTTTCCAAAAGTTTTATCGTGCCGACAATTCCGAGACTCGCACTATTGGTGGCACTGGTCTAGGGCTATATCTCGTTAAACAGCGTGTAGAAGCTATGGGCGGCCGCGTCTGGGCTGAATCAGCCTTTGGCGAAGGCTCCACTTTTTACGTTTCCCTGCCGCGTATCACTAGCGACGAATACGAAAAGCGCATGATCGCTGTGCAGAGTTCGCAAATGCAAACCCAGGCTCAGGCTCCAGCTGCACCAGTTACTCCTACACCGTCTACAGTGCTTGCATCTTCTACATCACCTATGGCGCCCACACCCGCTACAGCTCCTACAGTATCCGCACCCACCGCGGCTCCTATGCAGCAGTCACAAATCCCCCCTTCTGTGCCTCGTTCGCCGGCCTCTCCCCCGCTCGCGCCACCTCAACCTATTCAACCTCAAACTAATAATAACTTAAACGGAGAAATCAAATGAGCAAAATAATGGTAGTCGAAGACGATGCAAGCCTACGCGAAATATACGGTATACGTATCACCGCCGAGGGCTACGATGTAGTTTCTGCTGGTGACGGCGAAGAAGCTCTTGCTGTAGCTGTACGTGAGAAACCAGACTTAATCCTTTCTGACGTCATGATGCCGAAGATTTCTGGCTTCGACATGCTAGATATTTTACGCACTACGCCAGAAACCGCCAATATCAAAGTAATTATGATGACCGCTCTTTCTAGCGAAGATCAGCGTCAACGCGGCGAACGCCTAGGTGCCGATAGATACCTAGTCAAATCTCAAGTTGGCATCGAGGATGTAATTAATACTATCCATGAAGTTTTAGGTGATCGCGCTACTCCGGTTGCAGAGGCTGCCCCAGTTCAGGAAGCTGCAGCTGCTCCAGCTGCCACCCAGGCTCCCGCCGCTACTTCAGCTCCAACTCCAGAAAGTGTCCCAGCTCCAGAAGCTCCGGCTATGCCAGTCGCCGAGCCTGCTCCTAGTCCTGAAGTCGCGCCAGAAGTAGTCCCGGCTACTGTTCCGGCATCAGAAGCGCCAATTACCCCTAATACACCACCCGAAAATGGACAACCGACCCCAGTCAATCCGGCTCAATAAATTTCTAGCCGAACGCCTTGGCGTGTCGCGCCGCGAGGCAGATGAACTGATTGCTGCTGGTAAAGTTTTCATAGATGAAAAACCAGCCATTCTAGGCGCTAGGATTGACAAAAATAATAAAGTGTGCTGTAATAAAAAGATCATCCCGTTTGAGACGGACTACTTGTATATCGCCTTTAATAAGCCTGTGGGCTATGTTTGCTCACGCCGCGCTCAAGGCGGCACACCTACGCTATATGAATTGTTACCAAAGGAATACCAAAAATTGAAAACCGTTGGCCGGCTGGATAAAGATAGTTCCGGCCTGATTTTACTTACCAACGACGGCGATTTCGCCTACCAAATGACCCACCCAAAGTTCCACAAGGAAAAAGTTTATGAAGTTACACTCGACCGCCCGCTCGAACCCTTGCATCAGCAAATGATTTCCGATTACGGTGTCATGCTCGACGACGGCTTGTCAAAATTCACGGTTATTAAAGACGAGCTTGCGACACCTCTTTCGGCAGGATCCGCCGAGCGCACGCACTTTACCGTGATTTTGACGGAGGGTCGGAATCGTCAGATTCGCCGTACTTTTGCGGCACTAGGCTACCGAGTCACTGCTCTTCATAGGGTTCAATTTGGTAAATATCAACTCTCTGGTCTAAAACCAGGCAAATATGTTACAATAAAAGCATGAACACTATTTTGGCGCTAGATATTGGTACTGAATTCGTGAAGGCGGTCTTGGCCAAGCCCGCCAAAAAAGGCAATCTCGAAATTTTAGGCGTCGGCAAAGCCAAGCAGGCTGAAGGCAACATGCACGCCGGTGCCGTGGCTGACATCCAGGCCGTGGTATCTGTTTGCGAAGAAGCTTTAGTTAAGGTAGAAAAGCAGGCTGGCGAACGCGCTAGCCTCACCGTAGTAGGCATCGCTGGCGAGCTTATCAAAGGTAACACCACCACCGTACGCTACACTCGCAAAAATCCCAACAAGCCCATTTCTGATGCCGAGATGAACAACATCATCAAGAAAGTCCAAGAAAAATCCGGCGAAGTAGCGCGTAAAACTGTAGCCCTCGAGACCGGTAACAAAAATGTGGAAGTTAGGTTAATTAATTCCGCCATCGTTTCCCTCACCATAGACGGCTATAAAATCTCTAACCCTATCGGCTTTAAGGGTTCTGATGTGGTAATTCAATTTTACACTGCTTTTGCGCCTCTCATTCATGTAGCCGCCATCGAAAAAGTCTGCGCCGAATTAAACCTAGACTTGCTCACCGTAGCCGTAGAGCCTTTTGCGGTTTGTCGCGCCTGCCTGGGCGACGATTTAGAATCCAATTTTTCTAGCATAGTAATGGATATTGGTGGTGGCACTACCGATATCGCCGTGGTAGAGGACGGTGGCGTAGAGGGCACCAAAATGTTTTCTATTGGCGGCCGTAGTTTTACGCATCAAATTGCCGAATCCCTCGGTGTAGATACCGCCACAGCCGAGCAATATAAGCTAGATTACGACAGTGGTAAACTAGACGACCGCATCAAAGCCAAAGTAGAGACCGCTCTCTCGCGCAACCTTTCTGTCTGGCTTACTGGTGTAGAGGTGGCGCTAGAGGAATTCGAAACTTCCGGTAGCCTGCCGCGCAACGTTTTGCTCTGTGGCGGTGGCGCGGGGCTTTCACTTCTTCAAGAAACTTTAGCTATGTCAGACTGGTATCAAAATCTGCCTTTTGCTCGCCGCCCAGTTATTCATTTGCTAGATGTAAATGAGTTGCCAAACCTCATCATCAGTGAAGAAGACCACCTAGATCATTCCTTTGCCACTGCGCTTGGGCTACTTCGTGTTGGTATGGATACTCTTGCTGGCACCCCTGAAGAAAATAAATTAAAAGCCAAACTCGCCAAACTCCTCCAAAATTAACTTGACTTTTAAGCATAAGCATGATATAATTAAAAAGGTGAGTACATTTGCATTTTCTTCGAAGGAGGTATTCGGATGAAAAAAATAACCACTGACGCTGCCGTCGTATTTATCGAAGAATACGATAGCGCAGAGAGTGGCATCAAGTTATGCCAGATTAGCCAGAACAATGAGCTCTTCGAGATAAGGATCTGTTTTCCTAAAAAGAGCTATGAACGTTCGGGCGAAGATTTCGGAGTAGTCAAAGATGTAGTTTATGACTACTCAGATCATTCTGCTCGTGTGGATGATAATTGGGAGCATTTCCACAACGGCATAATCCGTATCTTAGTCAACCCAGCCAGCCCTACTTATAGCTCTAGAAAAATGATTAAGATGTTGGAAATCCTCCTCAACGAATCGTTCCCATCATTCAAGAAGCTCACCTAACCCTACGGCCCGCTACTAGCGGGCCTTTTCCTATTCTAAAATTGCCTTAATGCGCCGTACACCGGCGGAGGAAGATTCCTCTTTTTTGATCTTAAAATGCCCTAGTGCACCAGTATGCTCTACGTGTGGGCCGCCGCACACTTCGCGAGAAACTGGGTTGTCAAAATCGCCAATTGTGTAAACTTTTAAAACCTCTGGGTATTTATCCCAGAATTGCCCGTGTGCCTTTAAGGTATCACGCGCGTAGGTTTTTTCATATTCGTCAAATACTACTGGAAGATCTGCAGAGATCCATTCGTTTACCTGATTTTCCACTGCGGTTTTTTCTTCTGGTGTCATCTTATGATCTAAGTTAAAATCAAACCGCACTCTATCCGCTGTGATGTTGGAGCCTTTCTGTACGATGTCTGGGCTAATATGCTTTTGTAATGCCGCCAGTAACAAATGACACGCGGTATGATATTTTACCGTCTGCTCGCCGTGATCTTCTAGCCCGCCCTTAAACATGCCTTTACTGGCTGTCTGCGAACGTTTGCGTTGCTCCGCTAGAGCTGCCTCAAATTCTTTTAGGTAATTTTCAGACAATTTAATTCCCTCACGGTAACATTCTTCTACGGATAATTCCAACGGGAACCCGTAAGTATCTTGCAACTTAAATAAGTCATTGCCAGTTAATTGTTCTGTCTTGCCGGCCATTTTCCGCAACTCTTTTAGTCCCTTATTTAAGGTCTTGCGGAAACTCTCCTCTTCTTTCAAAAGCATCGCCAAAGCACCTTCTCGGTGAGTTAAAATGTTGTCTGGTAAATCTTTATAATTCTCCGCTATGATTGGCACAATTTCGGATAAGAAATTTGCCGAAATCCCAAGGTCTAATGCTCGCAAAATTGCCCGCCGTACCAAGCGCCGCATTGCGTAGCCCTGGGTTTTGTTAGACGGCGCTAAGCCTTGCGCTGCCAAAAGATACGCCCCACGGATATGATCGGCAATTACACGCATTTCGTCGGTATTATTGTCGTATTTTTTACCAGAAATCTGTTCCAATTTATCGATAATTGGCTTCATTAAAGAAATCTTAAATACATCAAACGAACCAATCGCTGCTGCGGCTATCCGCTCTAGTCCACCACCAAAGTCCACATTTTTCTTTTCTAGTTCTTCAAAAGTGCCATCTTCCTTGCGGCGGTATTGCATAAATACTTGGTTGCCGATCTCCATGAACCTTGCACCATCACTAGCCGGATGTGCCAACCCATATTTTTCCTCATCTTGTAGTTCTTCGCCAAAATCATAAAATACTTCAGAATCCGGCCCGCATGGATCACCAATTGGCGTAGTATCGCAGCCGCCACCGCGACTCCACCAGTTTTCCTTGTCGTCGTAGAAGAAAATCCTTTCACCTGGCTTAATTCCACGCCTATCACCGTTCTCGGCGGAGCCAATTTCTACAATCTTTGCATCTACGCCGGCCTCAGCAAATACTTTTTGCCAAATCTCGGCCGCTTCGATATCTTTCGGGATGCCATATTCCGCATTGCCAATAAAACAGGTTACGTAAATTTTCTCTGGGTTTAACCCTACTTCTTTTGTCAAAAATTCAAAAAAGTTCCGGATTTGTTCTTCTTTGAAATAATCTCCAAGTGACCAATTCCCCAGCATTTCAAATACCGTAGTATGGCGCGGATCGCCCACATCTTCTATATCTTGCAAGCGCATCGAGGGTTGCGAGTCGCAAAGTCTAGTACCTTCTGGGTGCTCCTTGCCCAATAAATACGGTAATAATGGTTGCATTCCAGAACCAGTAAATAGGGTAGTTGGGTCATTTTCTAGCACTAGCGGCGCCGGCTGGATAATTTTATGCCTTTTTTTAACTTGAAAATCCAAAAATCTTTTTCTAATTTCGTTCGCGTCCATAAAAATAATTATAACATTTCTTGCATTCGTCGTAAACCTGTGCTATTATAAACTTAAGTATTATAAAAAGGAATTATCATGGCACAAGCAAAGAAAAAAACTGCAACCAAAACCGCAAAGAAAACTACTCGCACCACCGCTGCTAGGAAGAAATCTTGCAAAAAAGGCGTTTGCTACGAAAAATATCAGCGTGGCCAAAAGTCTAATATGTTCTTCGTAATTTCTATGAGCGTATTAGCCGCCACTCTTCTCTTCGCTAATCTTTTGATGATTGTTGGCTAATTTTAAGAGATTTCATTAAAATCCGCCCCTTAAAAGGCGGATTTTTGCTGCTGCGCTTGACATCATAAGCATTTTATGGTAGAATAAGAAGAGAGAGGGTATTCTAGTATTTTTATAAGGTGGTGTTCTATTTTGCGTGAAACTGAATGTTTTACTTTGTCTAGCAAATATATGAATATATAATGCAATCTGCAGACCAGTTGTATTTTCACGGTCTTAAGCTTCGGCGATATCTTGAAACTAACGCTTTTCTTCGTTTTGAAGAATATCTAGGCGTGACTTTCTGCTACGAGATGTCAGTTATTGCCATGTTGCTCTTAAAGCACGATAAGACTGCGAAATTATGTCGTGGCGATTATTTCGACGATAATGGCAATTTTAAGCTCAAACACTCATGGGTGGAAATTGAGACTCCGCATGGTCCAGGCGTTATAGATCTCGCCTGGCTCGAGCCAAATATTCTGGAAAAAGAGTTTTATTTTCAGAAAAATAGCATTGTTCCTAAGTGGGAATGTACTTACGCCGATTTCTGGGGACCAGAATTCACAAATATCGTTTTCTCGGCCATGGAAAAGAGCAAAACCTCGCATGTTTTATTAGAGCTAACAACTTTTGGTAGCCCGAGCAGAGATGAATACGGTTTCAAAGATTATCTTTACGGACTCAAAGAGCTTAGATATTCCGATGGAACTTATATGATACCGTACAGACATCATCGCTCTGGTAAATTTGTTTCCTCACGAATAATGCGAGATTTTGCTAAAAGCCCCAAACGCAAACAACCAAAACGAAGATCAATCAGGCTTGCCAACAAAGCCGAACGCCTTTACGACGCTTGGCTGGCTCAAGGATGCCCCTCCTATTAATCCCCTCCTCGGAGGGGATTTTGCTATGAAATTATCTGATAATTCCGCCGCCTAGACAAATCTCACCATCATAAATTACGGCCGACTGCCCTGCTGCCGGGCGTTTGATTTCATTCTCAAACTCTAGTACCGCGGTGTTATTTTCCCCGAGCGTAATTTTCGCTGGGATAAGTGGCGCCCGATGACGAAGGCGTACATCTACACGGACGGGTGACGCCACTGGGGGGACCCCCGCCGCACGCAGGCGTGAGCCGAGTACGGTGGGGGAAACTGTGGCGACAGGACCCGTCCGGAGAATGACATCGGCGAGTTCTAACTTTTTCGCCCAAATATGCTCATCATTCAAGTTTTTTGATACATATACAATATTGTTTTCAATATCTTTTTTTACCACATAATACGGTAGCCCATCATTTACTTCGCCAGCTACACCATTTAAGTATAGCCCATGCCTTTGTCCTATCGTATAAAATACCGCCCCTTCGTGATAGCCTAGTACTTTCTCACTCTCAATCTCTCGAATTTCCCCCGGGCGAATATCGATATACTCTTTGAGAAAGTCCTTCATTCCTACTTCACCCACAAAACACACCCCCATCGACTCTTTTTTGTAGGCATTGTGTAGGCCATTTTCTTCAGCCAGCTTCTTCACCTCTGGTTTTTTCATCTCGCCAATCGGGAAAATGGTATGCGCCAGGGCTTCCCCGGATATGCGATAGAGAAAATATGTTTGGTCTTTATTCTCGTCGATTGCTCGCGCCAATTCACCGTCTATAATTCTGGCATAATGCCCGGTGGCAATAAAATCCGCCCCGCGCCTCATCGCCTTTTCATAGAATAGCTTAAATTTAATCTCTTGGTTGCACATTACATCTGGATTAGGTGTGTTACCGGCGCGAAATTCGCGTAGCATATATTCCACTACCTTCTCGCGATAAGCTTCCTCAAAATCCCACACCTCAAAATCTATCCCTAACTTTACGGCCACACGCTTGGCGTCGGCCAAATCTTCCGCCCATGGACATTTCATGCCGGGTAGGTCTTTAGACCAGTTCTTCATATATACACCAATTACTTTGTATCCCTGTTTTTTCAAAAGTAAAGCCGATACGCTCGAATCCACCCCACCACTCATCCCTACAAAGACCTTCTTAGTCATTGATTCGCTCCCGTTCCGCCACCACGACCCCATTAATAATCCGCGCCGCTTCGTGGATTTGCTCTTCGGTATTGGTTTCGCCAAGTGTCAGCCGCAAAGACCCAGCTATCTGAGAATCAGATAATCCTATCGCAGTAAGTACATGTGATTTTTGCCCTTTAGACGCTGCACAAGCTGCCCCAGTGGCTACATAGATTTCTTTTTCCTCCAAGAGGTAGATTAACCTCTCTGCATCTATACCGTTATAGCACAAAACTATAAAATTGTCAAGTGTATGCTTTTTATTGATTAGTTCATACTCCTGTAATTTGGCTAGTAAAATCTTCTTTAGATTAGCGTATTTTTTGCGGTTGCCGTTTAAATGCTCTTTGGCTTCCTTTACAGCTGCAGCAAACCCTATCACGCCTGGCACATTCTCGGTGCCAGATCTTAGGCCCTGCTCCTGCCCACCGCCTACACTAATTGGTGCGAGTTTCACATCATGTGCTACATATAATGCGCCCACTCCTTTTGGGCCATACACTTTGGCGGCATTTAGAGTCAGCATATCCACGCCTAACCGCGCCACATTGATATCTAGTAGATTTAGCGCCTGCGAAGCATCAGAATGTAAATATAGTGGTGTCCGCACCCCGCGTTTTAGCCTATCTAGTTTTACATTCCGTACAATTGCGCCAATTTCCGCCATCGGCTGAATCGTCCCCAGCTCATTGTTCGCCAAAGAAACCGAAATTAGCATAATTTCATCTGTAATCTTCGCCTTCAAATCTTCCAAATCTATCAGCCCACTCGGTAATACCTTGATGGCCGTACCGTTGTATTTCTTAGCAATTGCTCTAACGGAATCATGCTCGGTCTCTAGATATAAAACCCCACCCTTACCATGATTGTGCTGTACCAACGCGGTAAACGCTAGGTTATTGGCCTCTGTAGCCCCTCCAGTAATTACTATATCTGTACTTTTGGCACCAATCGCATGGGCTATCACGCCTTTTGCAGTTTCGTAATCTGCGGCTACTTTCTTAGCCGGTAAATACGCCGCACTCGGGTTAAAAAACTCGCGCGTAAAATACGGCTCCATCGCCTTTAAAACTTTCTCAGACACCGGCGTCGCCGCTGCGTGGTCCAAATATATCATAAAACATATTATAACATTTTTTCACCTAATCTAAAAATGCTAATCCTAATTTTTACTAAAATATAACCAGAGCTCAAAAAATATCTTGCTATTTGACAGTACTATTTACCAGACGTAAAATAAAAACATGACAACTAACCACGAATCAATCGGCTCGCCAGCAGAGCCACAATTGCCAAACCAGTCCCATGAAGATCCCGAGGATTTCTATGAATTCAGAGCCAGGCAAGATGCTGCCCAGGCAGAGCAGCAGCCAGATATCTCAGAGAGAGAGATGTTAATTTCAAGAAGTTAATTAATTTTTTAGACAAAGATATGTCTGTTAAAGAGACGCTTGCAGGCCTAGCACCAATCGAGGCAGATTCTTATGGCGGTGACGGCGTAGCTTATGCCGACAAACTTTACCAGGGCCTCGCAGATATTAGCTATGATCTAGGAAGCATCATGCGAGATTACTATTCTTCGGACGATATCAACGACCGCCTTGCCGCTATTAAGCAAGATGTTGTTGAAAGTGGCGCCGATTTTTCCAAGCTAAGCGCAGTCTATCAGCGCGATTTTTCGGACATGTCAGAATCATTTGTTCGCCAAGTTCAAGAACAAAATAAAGGCTATTATTTATGGCGAGACCCACACTCTTTAGGCCAAAAGGCTAAGAGCATTAATGAAATTTTACACCTCATTCATTCTTCAATTGTAAATGATGAAAACATCTTACAAAGTTTACCTATCCTCGCCAAAAATGAGTCTAATTACGAGCCTGGCGTAACTCTTTACGGCACACCAGAGACTTTTAACCCTATTGCTAAAGATATTTACGACGGCTTTAAAGATGATCCGTATGCCATGGCAGACATTGTCTCTATAAAAGATCGTATCCTAATGATGGTACGAGATTCTGGTCATGCTCTCACTGTAGATATCCAAAAAGATTCAGACGGTAAATATTATGTTAAATATTTCGTTCCAAAAATCTGCAATGTCGACAAGGTCAACCGCTTGCCGGGCGTGCGCCACGTTGCTAAAAAAGAGGGTGTTAGTCAGGCTCAAGAATCTACTACCGGTATATTCAGCCTCGATTCAGGCTAAAACATTGCTGAAGAAGTTCTAAATTTTATCGCTGCCGTCCCCACCGATGCAGATATAAACTGGGGCACGCCAAATTTATAAACGAACCGCTTGGTTATTCTATAAAATGTAATTTATTAAACTCCGTTAGTGATATCGGGGTTTTAACTTTGTTTAATTCTCTGTCATGCCAAAAATAATTTACAAATATTCGTAATTTATCAAAAATGTGTTATAATGTAATCATGGCAAGAAAATTCAAAATGCGTCCGGTTTCAAAGCAAAATCGGAACAATAATCACAAACACAGCGACAAGCGCAAGCACCCACGCTTAAAAAACGGTCGCTAAGAGCCTACATTTAACAGGCTCTTTTTTGTTGGCTTAAGAAACGCTTGTGCTATAATAGTAATATGGATGAAAATGAGATTCAGCTGAAGCGGCGCGACAATGAAGAACAGGCCACGGCCGGGCGAGCGCGGATACTGGGTTTACCATATTTAGATACGCGTGAATTCGAAAATGAAATACCGTTAGTACCAGATCTTTTGAGTGTGCAAGAAATGCACCAAAATTTCATTATTCCCTTGCAACGTGGCGGTGGTGAAGATCACTATCAGTTTATGGTCACTAGCCAAACACCGCGAACTTTGATAGAAAAAATGCAACGTGAATACACGGACGAAGGTGAACGGGTGGATTTCTTCCTGATTTCAAACTCAGCGTACAAAATATTTATGTTGCGCTACGACCCACCAAAGGTCGTGCAGTATGACGATATCAAAATTGCCGGCGAAGGTGACAGCGAGACCATTGCAAGCGTGTCAAAGACTCTTAGCACGGTGTCCACCGAAAAAGTTTTTGATTTCCTACTAGATCAGGCCGATAAACTAGGCGCATCGGATATACATATCGAGAATATGCGTGATGAGATCCGTATTCGTATGCGGGTGGATGGGCTTTTGCATCCAGTAGCAAATATTGATAAAGATAGATACCGGATTTTCATGGGTGAGCTGAGTTCGCGTGCGAATGTATCTACCGCGTCCAACAAGCCGCAGTCTGGGCATATGCAAAAAGAAATTCATCGTGACGGCGCGACGCATCTGCTTAATATTCGTGTAGAGACTATCCCTACTATGTATGGTCAAGATGCGGTGTTGCGTCTATTTAACTTTGATGAAAGTTTGCTGAATTTGGATTTGCTTGGATTATCCGAGGAAGAACGGCGCGAGATAGACGAAGTAATTTCGCATCCGCGCGGGCTAGTGCTAATGGTAGGCCCGACGGGCTCTGGTAAATCTACTACTCTGTATTCCATGTTAAACGCTCTAAATACTTCAGACAAGAAGATCATTACCCTGGAAGACCCGATAGAATATGGCATTACCGGGATCTCGCAGATACCGGTGAATACCAATGCGGGTGGTTCGTTCGCGGAAGGGCTAAGGTCGGTCTTGCGGTTAGACCCAGATGTAGTAATGGTAGGTGAGATTCGCGATGCAGATACGGCAAAGACGGCGATCCAGGCCTCCATTACGGGGCATTTGGTGTTATCGTCCTTCCATGCAAATTCTACCAGCGCAGCGTTTTCCAGAATGATAGATCTAATCGGTGTGAACCCGATTTTCGCAAGCTCTATCAGGCTAATCGTGGCGCAGCGGCTAATTCGTAAATTGTCTAAGGCTAAAAAAGCGCGTCCAGCCACGGAAGCAGAGCGAGATTATATTAAGATGGTGATGGAGGGGGTGGATGCAGATATTTTGTCTGACTTTGACATGGAAAATCCACTGCTGTACGACCCGGTGCCTACAGAAGAGGATCCATTTGGCTACAGTGGGCGCACGGTTATAATGGAACAACTAGTAGTGAGCGATGATATCCAAGCGTTTATTCGTGGTGATGTGGCAGATATCAATACAAAGGCCATAGAGGAAGCCGCCCGTAAGAATGGCATGCTGACGCTAGAGCAAAAAGGCGTACTGACAGTACTTAAGGGCGAGACTACTTTGGCAGAAGTTTCGCGTGTGATATAATAGTGGTTATGAGTGAAAAAGTTATTTCTGACTATAATGGTTACGACTATAAAAAAATATTTTGGGAAGATGCGGACCGTGAGTACGAAGACCAAGCAGATCGTATGGCGATACGTAAATTATTGCCAAAACGAATGGAAAAGTTCGCCGATATTGGTGGTGGCTATGGTAGACTCGCAAATGAGTATTTGAAGCGGGCACGTAAAGTTTATATTTTTGATTATTCTAAAACAGAGCTAGCACAAGCTAAAGAAATTTACGGCGATAAGGTAGCGACCAAAGCTGGTGACATTTATGAATTGCCATTTAAAGATAATGAATTAGATGGGCTACTAATGGTGCGAGTAACTCATCATTTGAAAAATATGGATAAAGCGATTTCTGAACTATATCGTGTATTAAAGCCAGGCGGTGTGGCGGTGATAGAAGTTGCGAACAAGAGAACCTTGCCAAAGATGGCACGTTTTGTAACTGGGCGTAGCAAGGTAAACCCATTTGACAGAAAAGTAGCGAACTATAAAGAAATTTCTAAAGATGGATTTTATAACTATCATCCGAAATACGTGGAAGAGATTTTTGGCAAAGTTGGATTTAAATGTGAAAAAGTACTTTCGGTATCTAACTTTCGTAGCAAAGGCCTGAAAAAGATTTTTGGTACTAAGAATTTAGTAAAAATGGAAGATTCGGCGCAGCAACTACTGGCCGGCGTAAGATTTGCGCCATCTATCTATTATAAGTTGAGAAAACCAGAAGAATAGGGTATAATATATAGAGAATTGACGGGGCCGTCGTTCAACGGATAGGACATATCCCCTCTAAGGATACAATGCTGGTTCGATTCCAGCCGGCCTCGCCATTTTTTTGTTGTATAATGAAAATATGAAGAATATTGTTGAAGTAAAAAACTTCAAGATGATGTTTGGCGACAAGACTATTGTTAAAGATCTAAGTTTTGAAGTAAGGAAGGGGGAAATATTTGGCCTACTGGGGGCAAATGGTTCAGGGAAAACTACTACCGTTAGGGCACTACTAGGATTATATACGCCTACGGGTGGCGAACTCTTAATTGATGGTAAAAAATACGATCCAGAAGATGCGGAAGTAATAGTGGGGTATTTGCCGGAAGAAAGGGGGCTATATCGCAAAGAAAATGTGATAGATACAATGGTGTATTTTGGCGAACTAAAGGGTGTAGAAAATTCGTATGAATGGGCGATGAATTATTTGAAACGGGTAGGGCTAGAAGATAAAGCTAAGGAACGGGTAGAAAAATTATCCGGTGGACAGCAGCAGAAAATTCAGTTGGGAATTACTATTATGAATAATCCGAAGCTTTTGATTTTGGATGAGCCAACTAAGGGGTTTGACCCAATGAATCGACGACTTTTAATGGAAATAATAGACGATCAACATAAAAAAGGTTGTGCGATAATTATGATTACGCATTATATGGATGAAGTGGAAAAACTTTGTAATAGGGCGCTTTTATTAAAAGATGGTGAGGCGAGAGCATATGGGGAGATTAGCGAAATTAAAAAGGAATTTAAGAATAAATCTTTGGATCAAATTTTTATAGATATCTATGGGGAGAACGAAAATGCGTAGCGCAACATTAAAAGTAGCAAGATTTGAAATAATGCGGCAACTAAAAAAGCCGGCATTTTGGGCGGCGACACTGCTAATTCCCTTGTTGATCGGCGGAATATATTTGATTAGTTTTATTTCTTCGCAAAGTGTAGAACAGAATCCCACGATAGATGAAAATACTAAAATTGCGATTACGGACGCGGCGGGAATTTTGCCAATCGATGCGCCATATGTGATAAATGGTGATAAAGAATATGGAAAAGAAATGGTAAAAAATGGGGAAGTAGATTTGTATTTTTATATCCCGGCGGATTTTGCGGAGAGTAAAAAGGCGGAGTTTTACCATATTTCTGAAGGGCTAGATATTTTTAATAATGATGGGAATATTTTGAAGGGGATTTTGCTTCAGAATGCGATGGAGCGGGTAGATGCGCTGGACGGATTAGCTTTGACTGGTGGCTATGAAATTGTAGACAATAAAATGGATAAAAACGGTGAAGCTGCGAACCCGCTGGGCAAGGCGATAATTCCGTTTGCGTTTGGGGTAGTGTTCTTTATGTTTATAGCGCTATGCGGGAATAGATTTTTGCTAAATGTGGTAGAAGAAAAGGAAAATAGAATTAGTGAATTGATTTTGACTTCGGTATCTTCTAAACATTTAATTGTAGGGAAAATTATTGCACTTTTAGTGCTAGGTGTGGTACAGATTTTGGCGCTAGTGGTGCCGGTGCTGATTTTGGCCTTTATTAACCGTAATAATCCAATGATTGGTATGGTAATGTCTACGATAGAATTTGACCCAGTGATGATAATACTGAGTTTGCTGCTATTTATGGTGTCGGTAGTATTTTATGCAGGGACTTGTACGTTTGTGGGGTCGCTAGTGTCTACGGCGAAGGATGCATCGTCTTTTATTGGGCCGGCGATTATTGTGATGGTGTTTCCCTTGTATTTTATGCAAATGTTTATGGCGGCAGAGCCGAGTATGGCAGTGCAGATTATGACTTATTTCCCGTTTTCGGCACCAATTGCATTGATGCTCAGAAGTGGATTCGGTACGATATCTGTTGCGGAACTCTGTGTGGGGATTTTGGTGGTGGCAGTATCGGCTGCGATTGTGGTTAGATTAGCAGTGACGTCATTTCAAAGGAATGCGATTAATTTTTCGATAGCAAAACCAAAGTTTTGGAAGAAATAATTATTTGATACTTGGAGTTTTGAAAATGAACTTGGTGTGAGTGGTATAGCTTTTGGCGGCAGCAACGGTTTGACGGAAATTATAAACAAAGTTTGCGGCATCTTGATTGGCAAAGTTTACCAATTTATCTATACCGGAAGTTTTGAAAGTGTTTAGGCCTTGATTTAAAGTATGACTGCCTGTGGAAAGTTGGGCGGCACCGACAGAAAGTGAATCAATGCCATTTTTGAGTTCGGTGGTTCCGGCGGCTAAGTTATTGGCACCGATAGATAATTCGCTGGCACCATTAGCGAGAGTTTCGATATTGTTAGTGTAGGTAGTGACGGCAGTGTCGATTTTGTTGTAGTATTCTACAATTGGCGCAGTGAGTTCAGCAACTAAAGTTGGATCTAGGTTGTATTTTGTGATTAAGTTTTCGGCGGTGGTGGTAACTTGATCTACTACGCCGTAAGCTTTGGCGAGTATTTCGTTGTCAAAAGCCACGACAGAACTAAGACCGTTAGAGAGTTTAGCAATGCCGGTGGCCAGATTATTGGCGCCATATTCTAAATTGTTTGCGCCAAGTTGAAGTTCGGAAATGCCAGTAGCAAGAGCGTCTATGCCGTTCGTTAGGTCGTTGGAGCCGGCAATGATTTGATCTAAGCCATTAGAAAGGTCATTGATAGAATTGATGATGCCGTCTACGGAAGTGAGTTTGGAGGTATCTAGTTCGGCGAATAATTCGTTGGTGGCAAAACTGTAAACTGTGCCGAGTTCGAAATTAGTGGTATCGGCCTCTACGATAAAGTTAGAAGGTAAGAAATCAGCATTTAAATCTTGGCTAAGACCGGTGAAAGTGTAGCCAACTAGAGTAGTAGTATCGTTGCTCTCGGAAATGATTTTGCCATTATCAATTTTGATATTACTAAATTTAGTACTATCAAAATTTAGGCCGGTGACTGTAAGAAATGGTACAAGCTTGTTTTGATAAGTAGAAGTAGCAGAGAAATTATATATGATTTTAATATGTCCAGACTTGCCGGCTAGTTCTGAAGCGGAAATTTCCGTATCATCTAGATAATACCGAATTTGTAGTTCTACTGGTAAAGTTTCTTCATTTGCGATAGTGTTGCCGATAAAAGTTTTGTTAACGGTGCCGGTAGTGTCTGTAATGACATAAATGTTGGCATCTTTAGTGGATAATTTATTAATATTGTCGGAGGTGAGATTGGAATTTACGGCAACAAGATTTTGTGGTGTGTTGTTTGTATTATTTGGTGTAGTGTTATTAATTGCCAAAGTAGCGGCGCTACTTAAGAATAAAGTAGCGATTAAAGTTGACGCAAAGATTAAAGGTTTTTTCATGAATTGGTTCCTTTCGTTAATTTTTTCATACCTAGGGTAGTGCGAATAATGAGTGGATCGGCGAGAATAAGTAATGATGGTAGGAAGGTTGGGACGACAAAGATGCTAATGATAGCGCCACGAGCCATAAGCATACACATTGAAGAAATCATATCGGCTTGAGAATAAATAGCTACGCCAATAGTAGCGGCAAAGAGGACGGCGCCAGAAACGATGATAGAAGGTAGAGAAGTCTTGATGGAGATTTTGGCAGCGTCATGTTTATTCAGGCCAGATAGACGTTCACGATTGTAGCGAGTAGTCATGAGGATGGCGTAATCTACTGTGGCGCCTAGCTGTATGGTGCTAATACAAATTGGTGTGATAAAGGAAAGTCGTGTGCCAGTAAAATGGCACAAGCCGAGGTTGATGAAAATTGCGGACTCTATAACAGCAATGAGAATAAATGGCAGGGAGATGCTTTTTGTAACAATGGCGATGATAATAAAGATTGCAATAATAGAAATAGTATTTACTACTTGAAAATCTACAGAAGTAAGATTAATCATGTCTTGGGTTAGGCTAGATTCGCCAACTAAGAGGGCTGAAGTATCGTGTTTTTTGATAATTTGATTGATACTGTTGATTTGTTCGGCGATTTCCGGTGTGGCGGTTTTGTATTCGGAAATAACGAGGGTTAGTTCGTAATTTTCACTTTTTAAAATATCGAGAATTTCGGTCGGTAAGATTTCGGCGGGAATTTGGTCGCCAATGACGCTTTCTAAGTTGAGAACAGATTTTACGCCGGCAATATTTTTGAGATCATTTGTCATGTTGAGAGCAGAATCGGTGCTTAGATGAGCATCCGATAAAATCATGTGAACATTTTGCAGGCCAAAGTTTTCGCTGAGTTTTTGGTTGGCTATGGCAAATGGCATATCGCTAGGCAAACTATCGCTAATGGTATAGTAAACATTGTCGTTAGTTTTTTGATAGCCATAAAGGAATGGCGGAATGATAGCGACAAATATAACAACAAATGCGGGGAAAATTTTAACGATTTTGCTGCTGAGTTTGGTGAAATCTGGTAGGATAGCTTTGTGGTCTAATTTGCGAAGCGGTTTATCGAAAGTAAGAATGAGTGCTGGCAAAATCGTGACGCTGCCGATAACGCCAAGAATAACGCCTTTAGCCATAACTATACCTAAATCCATGCCGAGCGTAAAGGTCATAAAACATAGCGCGATGAAGCCGGCAACGGTAGTGGCAGATGAGCCAAATACAGAGCTGAGTATGGCTTTGATGGCGTGCTGCATGGCATGGTCTGGGTTATTGTTGGTGGCGAGATTTTCGCGGTATGAGTGCCAAAGGAAAATAGAATAATCCATAGTAACAGCAAGTTGTAAAATAGCTGACAAAGCTTTGGTGATGTAGGATATCTCGCCAAGGAAAATATTAGTACCGAGATTATAAAGAATCATTACACCAATACTTACTAAAAACAGAATTGGTGCGAGCCAGTTGTCTAATAAAAGTAGTATTACGATGAGGGCTAAGGCTACAGCAATTATGATATAGAATAGCTCTTCGTTGCCGGATAGTTCGCGAAGGTCGGTAGTGAATGCCGACATGCCAGAGACATAGGCTTTGCCGTCTACTACACGGCGTATTTCTTTGATGGCGTTGATGGTTTCTTCGGCAGAAGAAGAGGTGTCGAAAAATACGGCAATTAGTGACTCATCGCCTTTATGAAAGGTATTATAAATATTGTCTGGCAAAAATTCAGCAGGTAGACCAGCGTTTTCAATGGTGCCAAGGCCGAGAACGGTATCGACATGTTCTACTCTTTTGAGTTCAGTTTCTAGATTTGCTTCGGCATCGCTAGATAAACCTTCCGTGATAATCATGGAGAAGGCACCTTTGTGAAATTCTTCCATGAGTTTTTCTTGGCCGATAACAGTCTCCATGCTGTTTGGAAGATAATTAAGCATATCGTAATTAACTTTGGTGCTAAACATGCCAATTAGCGCCGGAATAATTAAAATTATGGCGAGTAGCAAAATGAATTTGCGGTATTTTACAACGAATTTTCCCATAAAAACCTATATATTATA
>CAYOTX010000015.1:0-20816 GCA_964407015.1 uncultured Candidatus Saccharibacteria bacterium | reverse complement strand
TTGGTTATTCTCTTTTCCTGGGCCTACTAAGATGATTCAGTTCGGTCCGTTCCCGCTCCCTACCCTATGTGTTCAGATAGGTGCAATATGGCATGACCCATATTAGGTTTCCCCATTCGGCAATCCCCGGATCATTTCTCGTTGTCAGATCCCCGAGGCTTATCGCAGACTTCTACGGCCTTCATCGGTATTGATTGTCAAGGCATCCACTATCAGTGCCCTTAATTACCTTTTTATGCATTGACTTAACTAGCAATCGATGTTCGACTTCGTCGAACAAGAAAATCGGGCGTCAGCTCGAAAATAAAAATAAATTTTTATTTTGCTCGCTTCCTACGATTTGCGATGTTCGACAATCATTTCACAATTGCTGCCGTCAATTAAAATCTTTTCATCGTTAATTCCAAATTGTTAATCCGGAGAGTCTTGAAGATATATTCTGAAGCCGTACAAGCGACCTCAAAAGATTTCCTCGCTTTCCTTTTTCTTTTTGTAGAGGTCGAAATGTCGACTTGCTTAAACTTCCCCCATTATATCGCACTATTTCCACCATGTCAACACTTTTTTCGCATAATTTTTCGCATTTTTCCACATTTTTAGCCATTTTTGAGCATATGTAATATATAGCACATGGAAATACGCTATATCTAGCGTTTTTGCCCTCCCCAAACACTAGATATAGCGTATTTTCGCCATTTTTACACCCACCATATATTATATATGTAATTTTGGATAGATTTTTAGGCTTTTATTGCTTCTTAGCTGCCTTTTTCCTAGCCCTCACTTTTGCCACAAAGTAGAATATCAAAGTGAATACTACGAATATAATAATAAACATCAGCCATATCGGGCACACGATAATAGTTTTTTCTACGATAGACGTCTCGCCGAATATCTTTACCACCTGCTTTGCTCTAAAAATCCCCACCGTAGGTAATTGGCACGTCTGTGCGTTGTATCTCTCAGTCTCTGGCATCACTAAGCTCATAGCCGGGTCTTCCTCGTTGGTACAAATCTCTTCATCGCCAATCATCGGCCAAACTTGTAATATATATTCTGCATCCGTATGCACATTGCCGTCATTTCGCACCATCGATGTCGTTTCCAAAGTATTGTTCATCAAGAAAGAAGGAACATTGTTTTCTAAAATAGCACCTTCATTCCTAGTTTCCCCCGCCACTTCAGCATAAATAATCGAGGCAACCTGCGCAATGCTTTGAATAGACACATTCCCCTCCCCACCATTAGAATGATCAGTCTCGTCGCGCACTAGTATCGTAGCATACTGCCCGCCGGCTGGCGCATCTATTGGTACATTTACCGTAAATGGTATTACATCCGTACCATTCGGTGCTACACTGCCATCCTCTCTACCCAACACTATCCAGTCCATCATCTGGTTATATGTAGTCTTCGTATCGGTATCCACCGTACCATAATCATCCACCCCATCCGGGTCACTGTGTTGACTAAAAGACCCAATATGCACAGAGTATTCCAAATTATTTTTCGCATTTGCTGGGTTAGATACTTTTATCGACCCCTCGTAGCTTTCGCCCGGCGTCAAAATAACTTTCTGCGTCATTGGTGATACGGTTACCGTAGAGCTAGCCTCATCATCGGCCTTCACTGCACCAAATACGGCTAAACTACTTACTGCCACCATTATTGTGGCCACCAGCACCTTACTAATATTTACTTTTTTCATTAACCTCCTTTTAACAAAATCCATTATACCATTTATTCACTCATCTCACACGAAAATCCCTTGCCTTCATAAAGATTCTTTAAGTCATCAACCGAATAATCGCCTAAACCTTGATATTCGTCTGCATTTATAAAAAATAGTATTGCGTTTTTAGTATTTAGTTTACGATATTCTGTATATAAAGATATCTTCAATTTATTTTCTACTACCGAAAAGGTCGGGTAGAGACTCTCGGCATTTTCGCCCATATATATATTATAGTCAGCATGCAGTGATGACCCCGCCGTATCAGCCACACTATTTGACGCATAACTACCATCATAATTGTATGATATTTTATCTGCTGTCTCACCGCGATAAGTCACCTTTAGCTCATGGTTATTAGTTTCCGCCGTTTCAGATATAAAAAACGGATTTTTAGGGTTAGCCGAGTTACATACCAGTGACTTTATCGTCGTTTCAGTAGTACTTGCTGAAATATGAGTCTCTTTACTGCCAAATAACATAAAAGCTGCTACGCTTAGCGCTATACTCACAGCTATCGCCACTATCCAGGTTGCCATCGAAGATATGATTTTTTTGTTTTTCGATTTCTTTTCTAATTCTGTCATTTTACCTCTCTTGTTTACTCTATTCTATCATACCTTTCACACAAAAATACAGTCCCGTAGGACTGTATTTTTAAGCTTAATTCTTATTAACTACCAGCAGGGTGAACAAGTGTATAAGTCACCTTACCAGTATAAGTACCAGCAGACTGAGTTGAGCTAATCCCTACGCCATAGGTAGCAGCAATTGTAGAGTTACCAGCAGTTGAAGTACCTTGAGCAATCTTTGTTGCACTAGCTGGGACCGCACTAAAGTTAGTGTAGCCTTCGGTAACTGTAATATTAGCTGCATCACTGCCACCCTTGGCTACCTTGAATGCCCAGTTAGAAACGGAGCCATCAAGTGTAGTACCAGTAGCAATATCATCGGAATCAGTATTGGTGCTTGCATCCATTTTGGTTACATCGCCAGTAGCAGTGCCAGCACCAATAGCATTTAATTTCCAGCCACCAGTATCATTACAAGTAATCGTAAAAGTACTACCAGTAATATCAGTATTATACGCTCCGTTGGCAATGGTCGCTTTATATGTAGACGCATCTGGGGTCACTTCACTGCCAGAAGTAGCAAGCGAACAGGCCGAATCAACGGTTACCACCACAGTATCAGTCTGCGTCAAAGTTCCGTCAGCCGCAAATACACCTACAATTGGCATAGCCGCTACTGCGAGAGAAGCTGCACCTGTTACGATTAATGATTTTTTCATTTTTTCTCCTTTTGGATTAATAATATTTGTGTCAATATATATGACCTTTACATTCCTTATTTTACATAAGCATAATTTCATTGTCAAGCAATTTTTAAATAATTTTTAAGCTTTGTTACACTGACTTTTCCACAACAAAAAACTCAATACTATTATACTTTCAACCCAAAAAACAAAAATATCATTACAAGTACTTCCCTATCCACGCTTTAAATGCATCATAATCGTTATATTTGTCTGCATCCGCATCCTCATCTGCCCTTAAATACGCCACCACCTTACCCTTAGACACCACAGCAACAGATGGATAGTATTTTACTTTTTCATGTAAAGATGATTCCTTCACCTCCGCAAACATCATTCTATATACCAAAATCCCCGTCTCTGTCATATATCGTGTTACATATTCGCGTAATCTATCCGCCGTAGTACACCCACTTTGATCCACCATCACTACAAAAGATTTTTTCGCTTCTATCAATCCTTCATATTCACCAGCTGTTAGTTCCATAAACTCAGCTCCATCTGCATAATATTCTGCGTCTAGTTTTACTTTATGATTATCAAACCAACCACTTGCCGCGCCCACAAATAATATACTACCTAGCACCACCACAATCAACGCCATCACCAGTGGTAAAATTTTACGATTTTTCTTTTTTACCATCTATTTCTCCGTCAAAACATCAAAATCTATTGTATGATATGGTACTTTATAAAAATCATACACCGCCGAACCATCATCTAGCACACGCCTTACCTTTACATTGTTTTTACCTTCGTAAAACCAATATCCGCCCACATCATATATTTTATTCGCATCCCAACCCAGCGCCACCAACATATTTTTCATCATCCCACTATATCCGCCGCCGCCACACATCAAGAAAATAATCTTGTCTTTCGGGAACAAATCCTCCAATATCTGCATAGATTCTTTATAATTCGCCTTATAATTAGAGCCATCAAAAGTAAATAAAGTCTCACCCTTATACGTATCGCCTACTGCCTCCGGCAAACCTTCTACATTTACAATATACGGATACGGCACCACTTCGAACCCATCCACAAACCCCGAAAGGTTTGCATCTCCACCAATCGCTTCGTAATTCCCAGGATCTTTCAACATTCTGAGATCCCGATACACCGCATCACTCCGCCCTAAATAATTATCTATCGTAGCTTCATTTATATTTTTATCTATTCCTAGCTCACCCCTTTGTCCTTCCGCTAGCTCTGGCGCCGGCAAACTTGTCATTTTATAACTAGGAAATACAAACTTCCCCAATAAAAACACGCCAACTATCAAAATCACCGTGCCAATAATTCCGCTCCAAATATATTTTTTCATAACATCTCCACTTTACTTACGTTTATTATACACCGATCGCTGGCTCTTTGGGACAATTCGTTAGCACATTGGAAATAGCGGTTTTTTCCGCCTCCGTCACCCATAATCCGTACTTATATTTCACCGACACTTGCCTTGCCACATATTGGCACCGGAATTTTTTATTGCTCGGCAACCAAGTTGCCGCATCACCATCAGATTTTTGCTCGTTTGCTGGCCCATCTACCGCTAATAAATTCAGCGGGTCCGTCGCTATTTCATATCTTACTTCACGCGCCAAATATTGCGCCCCCTTCTGCCACGCATCGCTTAGCGCCACTACATGGTCTATCTGGATTTTGGATATCTGCGATTTTTCTGTAAATACCCGATGCTCGCCAGTATATGGTTCATCAAATTCCCCAGCCACCACTGTGCAACCATCTAGCACCGCCGTATCGCCAAATTCTCTTTTTATAATTCTCTGACGCAAATTACATCCATCCACTGTTGGCCAATTATTATAGAATTCCGTCCGCACATACCCCGTTTTTGGTGCTCGCCCCTTTACTTCCAATTTCTCTAAAATTTCTGTCGCCAATGGCGCGTCTGGGTTCACCTCCGTTACTGCTTCTGCCACATAATCCGCCCCTTCGTTCTCCGTCTGTGTAAAAATTACTTCATAGCTCGCCGGATTTACCGTCACCCATACCACCACACCTACAAAAGCCGCCAGCACCAATATCAGCCTTCGCACTCTTAGCTTCATCTAATTTGCTCTACCTTACTATTCGAATTAATCATATCCTGCAGCTTACGACTTTCCGTCACATCCGCATTATATACATCAACTTTTGCATTATACACATCCACCATATTATTTATTTCATCGTTCATCAAATTCAACTCATTTTGTCTTGCTATCAGTTGATTTCTGCTTGCATAAAATTCCGCCTCACTACTAAAACACCCTGCCACCTCCGCACAGTTATTAAAGCTCACGATATCCGCCTCTAGCTGGCTATATACTTCCTCATACTCTGCCGTTTTTACGCTAATCGCTTCCTTCAATTCCTCCATTTCGCTTACCAGATTTTCCATTTCCGCTTTTATTTTGCGAAATATCACAATATAGCTATCATAAAAATCCACAATCATATCCTGGTCTTTAAAAATTTCCGCAAAATGTTTTTCCAGTGCTTCTGGCAAACTTTTCACTTCCGTCCCCGCCCGCACATACAATTCTTCCTGCTTTTCACTTATATCGTACTGATTAATTTCCTCTGCCAAAAAATCTTGGTTAGCATCGAAAGTCCGCGTCAAAGGCTCTACTAACGCTACCTTCTCATCTTCACTCATTCGCGCCCACACCACGTGTAGTAGCTCGTGCGCAGTAGTTAACTCTCTAATGCCATTTAGCTCGGCCGCGTCAATATTATATACAAAAATATCACCATTATTATAGCACCCTAGCACCGCCACTTCATCTTCATCTTGTCGGCAATTCGCATTAAATTCTTCTGCGGCGTTTAATTCCGGCTGCGCCGCATTAAACAAAAACTCACCGCGCCCAGTCAGCTGCAATTTATCACGTATCGTCGCCATCTCATTACTTGGCTGATAACTTACACCCCGATACCAATCATATATCCACTCTCTATTTAATACTACCGCAACTGCCACTGCTGCTAGCACCGCCAAAAACACCCATCTTAATATATGCCTTTTTCGCGCCCCAGCTCGTGGCATTTTGTTCACATTCATTATCCTTATTATATCGCACAAATCCAGCCTCGTCACATAAACCAAATAGCCACAATCTCTATTTCCAAAATCGCCGAGCCAGTACTCAACATCGCCAGCTTCGTCATAATCGCTGGTGGTATCATTGGTGGCGCTCTTATCGAATATTTTTCGGCCTTACTTACGAAAAATACAATCGAATCCGCCCACCTTATGACCGATGAAGGCGATCGCCAGCTTTCCATACCTGGTGTACTAGAGGGTACCGTTAGGCCAAACTACGACAGTTGTATCAAAATGGCCACCCAGCAAGCCTTGCACAAAATGCTCATTCCGTCACTACTTGCACTATTAGTGCCAGTATTTGGTGGTTTGTGCTTTGGTGTAGAATTTGTCGGCGGCGTCTTAATTGGCGCCACTATCGTGGCCGTACCCAAAGCTATCTTTATGGGCAATTCCGGTGGTGCATTCGATAATGCCAAAAAGTTTATCGAAAGCGGCCGTCTCAAAAAACTAGGGCACATCATTGGTAAAGGCTCACCCGCACACAAAGCTGCCGTTGTCGGCGACACCGTTGGTGACACTCGTAAAGATGTAGTTGGTGTAGCATTGGATATTTTCATCAAAACCATGTCTACCGTCGCCAACACCTTGGCGCCATTATTCGTCTCAATCCACCTATTTTAGTTTTAACCCCCGACTTTTCGCCGGGGGTTATTTTTAATTTAATATCGCAATCATTACATTCAAATACGTCGCAAACGTACACCATAGTATATATGGCACTAAGCACCACGCTGCCGCTTTACAGTTCTTCCCACACATGCATATTAATGCGAATATCATCAACCACATTGCAATTAGCCATCCTAGCGCAAACCATCTCGCTCCTAGCGCAAAGAATATCAAAGTCCACATAAAATTAAAGAATAATTGCACAAAATATATAATTAATTCTGCTTTTTGCAATTTCTGTTCATCTTTAGTTTTTGGCTCCAACCGATAAACCAAATAGCAAGCCACACCCATCAATATATACAATATCGTCCAAGCTACTGGAAATAGCCACGCTGGCGGCGCCAAAGGCGGTTGATTCAGTTTGCCAAACTCCATCATCGTATTACCGGTTAATGCCGAAGCTATCAGCCCCACCACTAACGGCAACAAAATTATGCCAGTAGCTATCAAAAAATGCTTAAACGTTTTCTTTTCTGGCTTACCTTTTACAGCTACTTTTATATTCGTAGTTTTCTTTTTTGAAGTAGTCCTTTTAGTTTTTGTTTGAGTCTTGCGAGAATTCGCCATCACCCGTTCTCCTTATGTTTACATTTTTATCATACCATAAAAATTATTTATCAAAAACTAATTTCACTTTTTTCGTATCCTTCTCATAAATCCTACAAGCTCCGGCAAAAAGCTACAGAAGACAAAACCTCTAATCCATCAAAATTACTCATAAAGCTCAAAGAAGCCGAAGCTAAACTTTGGACAACACAGCTTAAATACTTAGATGAACCTGACTTTATTTCAGTTTTAATACCCGTTATACAAAAAGTCTATTGGCTCGACTATCGAAAGTAGAAAAAGCGTACCAATAGTTCAAATTTAGAAAAAATCCCGATGGTTTATATTTCGTAAATTACCCATCCGCAGAATAATCTACCTAAAACACCACAAAAAATTACAGCAAAACAAACTCACCCAGAAATTTGATATGCTACAACTATTTATATGATCAAAACTTATTCAAACACCAGCTTACCAACCTCTACATTGGTTACCACTACCTCATCCGCCCCGGCGGCTTTTGCCAGTATTGCATTTTTCTTCAACCGAATTTCACAAGAAACTCGAATATGATCACCTGTGGATTTCGTTTTCTCAATGTTTTCCTTCATTGCTGCTATCCCCAATATCGTCTTACGATCAGACTCTTCAGACCCCAACGCATCGTCCGCTAAAATTATTACATTTTCCTTTGGGATAAACCCAGCCAGCTTCGTATTCAAAACAAAACTCGGTTTATTACTCCCGCTCTCTTTTTCCAACACTTTTTCTGCCACCTCTTCCTTTACCACAATCTTAATTTCATCACCTCCCACTATTTTCATTTGTTCCACACTGCTATTCTTATCCAGCACTACCGTAATTGGAGTTTTATTTATTCCCAAATATTCCAACGCTTTCCTGCACGCCAAAACCGTTTCCGCTGCCTCTTCGTCGCTTACCGCTGTGATGATAATTTGTTTTGCTTTTTCAATCGAACACATGTCGTAATTATTTACGTCAAAAATGCAACCCTGTCGACATATCACCTTAGTCTTTCGGTACTCACGGAATTTAAACTCGATTTCTTCTTTTATATCTACGATGTCCTTATATTGCTCCAAAATCACTACCGGTTGCTTACCAATCTGAAAACTTTTATCCTTTTCATTATGCTCAAAGATATTCCGCAAAACCTCAAAGCTAATTTCATTATACCCAAGGAATAATATATGTTTTTTCGGCTCTACAATTTTACTTTTACCATGCGAAAGTTGATCCAGCGCTTTAGACATACTTGCAGTAATGATACTAATTAACGTCCCTACCGAGAAAAGCCCTAAAAGCGTCACCACCAGCAAAATAAACAAAAACCATGGCGAACCATTAGAATTAGACAATACCCCAGGATCTAAGCTATGCACCAGTACCGTCCAAATCGACGACCCCGCCGGTCCACCCTCCGACGTAGTGATAAACAATATCAGCCCAAAAACAATCGCCATAATTCCCGTCATTGCAATCAAGAGCAAAATCTGCGCTCCCGCTCCCCGCATCAAAAGATTATCAAAATTATACTTTACAATATCTTTAAAACTTTTCCGATTCTGTTTTTTCTTCACTGTCATCGTATTATATTATATACCAAAATCAGAATATTCAGTGATAATAGCCAGACAGCGATAGATATGCTCGTGTAGGAACTTTCTTTTTTTGATTCTACCTTAGGTTTGTGGTGTTTTAGTTCGACTTTTTCTAAAATGAAGATATAATTAACGAAAGGATGCTATGGATTTAGAAAAGATTGGCAAATTTATTACGAAGAAACGTCAGGAAAATAATTTTACACAAGAAAGCTTAGCGGAGAAATTGGGCATTTCCAACCGCTCTATTTCAAAATGGGAACGAGGAATTTGCCTACCCGATGCAAATAATATGGCAAA
This sequence comes from uncultured Candidatus Saccharibacteria bacterium, assembly GCA_964407015.1. GTDB lineage: Bacteria > Patescibacteriota > Saccharimonadia > Saccharimonadales > Saccharimonadaceae > Nanosyncoccus. Next base: position 11,511 of record CAYOTX010000015.1, on the reverse strand, counting down.
ACTATGCAAGTTATTCGACATTTCTTACAACGAATTACTTTCTGGCGAAGAGATTAATCAACAAGGCTATAAAAAACATTCCGAAAAACTCCTCGAAGAGTTTTCCAAAATTGAAACGTTGACAAATAAAAAATTCTTCCTCTACGAAAATGTTATTGGATATATGTCAACAATTCCATTTTTAATTCTGTGTTTTATTGCCAGTTATGTCGAAATGCCAATTTGGACGCGAGTTGTTTTAATTGCGCTCGGGCTTGTTCTGGTTATTATAGGCGTTAGCTTTTGCCTTAAAATCGAAACTGAAGCCGGAAAATATGAATGTAAATATTGCGGCCATCATTACGTCCCGAAATACTCTAGCGTCTATTTTGCTATGCATCTTGGTCGCACTCGCTATATGACTTGTCCAAAATGTCATAAAAAATCCTGGCAAAAGAAAATCGCCTAAATAACAGATATCACAGGTTGGTTATGAATTTAAAAATCGGAATCTTGAATTTCTAAACCAACCTGATTTTTGTATCCCATTTATAATCAGAGTCCACCTCATAAAACAAAAAATGGAAAAACATAACGATTTTTTATTATCAAAACAAATGATTTATAATGGTTTTATGCCAAAATCAGAGTATTCTGTAATAATACCAAAAGATGTTTTCCCGAAACCAAACAAGAAAGAAATGTCCGCAGCTTATATTTTATTGGAATATTTCAAAACTGACATAAAATTTATTCCAAGAAATAATTGTAAAACTCCAGATTTATTTATAATGGGAGTTAAAAACTCCTACCGGCAATGGCAAATATAATTTACAACATGCCCTCCGGAACGCCACTAGACAATCAGAAAACATTATTATTGATGCTAGGTTTTCGAAAATCCATATCAATAAAATAAATAATGAGCTAAGCTATCAATTCAAACACTCTAAAAACATAAAACGTTTGCTTTTAATTGATAAACAGAAAAATGTGGTTGAAATTTCTAGATAAGTACGACATAATAAAGATATCGAAAGTCCGTCAGGCAACGCTGGATTGCGTAGGTTCGGGGCTTTCTTTTTTATTCTTCTCTTCCAGAAACTCTTTTAATTGTTTCTGCCGCTCTCTTATTCACTCTAGCTTCTTTTTCATCATAACGCTCGTCCGTGATACGGTTAAAATCATCTTCAACCGCCCCTCTATCCCACGAGCGTCTTTTAAGTTCATCTTGGATTGTTTGAGTATCACTACGGGATAAATCTCTTTGCGCCCTTACTTCCGTTTGCAATGACGATCTATCGATAAACTGTTCTTTTGCATGTTTCATGTTCCTCTGCAATATCTTATTATAGATATCATTATTATAGCCGTTCGGAAATTTATCCTTTATTTCCATCTCGGTCGCAACTCGTGCTATCCGCTGAACGCGGTCATATGGTGTTCCTTTCATATGATCCTCCACCTCAGTAAAATCATACGGATCTTCCGGTGTTTCATTTATCACGCGAGCAACATAAGATCCGTCGCCCAAACCAGTCTCGAACTTATCAGCTTCAGATGCCACATTTTCCCACTGTGCACTTGCAAAGTCTTTTTGCTCTTTATTAAGATTCAAATCTACTCTTTCCATACACTCATTATAACACAAAATATGATATAATAATATCTAGATTAACAGATACACAGGTTGGTTATGAATTTAAAGATCGGAATCGTCGGTTTGCCAAATGTTGGTAAATCTACTTTATTTAACGCACTTACAAACGCTGGCGCACTTGCCGCCAACTATCCTTTTGCCACCATCGAACCAAATGTTGGTATCGTCCCGGTTCCCGATGAACGTTTAGACGTATTAGTCAAAATGTACGAAACCGACAAAGTTGTCCCGGCCACCGTAGAATTTGTCGATATCGCTGGGCTCGTTGCGGGCGCATCCAAGGGCGAAGGTCTAGGCAATAAGTTCCTCGCCCACATCCGCGAGTGCCAAGCCATTTGTCACGTAGTACGCGCCTTTAAAAATGATGATATCGTCCGCGCCGACAATAAAATCGAAGAGGATATTATAAAACAGGCTAAAGATGATATAGATATTATCAACCTAGAGCTCCAACTCGCTGACGAAGAAACCAAGGCCAAAATCGCCGCCAAGCGCAAAAAAGATCCCGCCGACGAGAATATCCCCTTCCTCACCGACAAACCCGTCATTTACATGTTCAACGTAGATGAGACTGGTCTTACAGACGTAGACCTTCAAACCAAGCTAAAAGATCTCGTCAAGCCAGCCGCTGCTATTTTTGTTAACGCCAAACTAGAAGAAGAAATGTCCGGCATGGATAGAAACGAACGAAAAGAATTCTTAGAAAGTTACGGTGTGAAAGATGATGCCCTTGGCGAACTCATCAGAGCAGCCTACAATACTCTCGGTCTACAGTCATTCCTTACCGCTGGCAAAAAAGAGTGTCGTGCCTGGACTATCAGGAAAGGTGCCACCGCTCCCGAAGCTGCCGGCACTATTCACACAGACTTCCAACGTGGTTTCATTGCTGCTTCTATTTGTAATTACGACGACCTCAAAAAACTAGGTTCCGAACAAGCCGTCAGAGCCGCCGGCAAATTAAGGACCGAAGGTAAAACCTACATCATGCAAGACGGCGACGTAGTAGAATTTAAATTCAACGTTTAAATATTCTAAAGTCCAGAAACACTAGAGATTGAATCGGTTTCAATTTCTGTATTTGTTGCATTTACGTCAGACAAATCCACTGTAACTCTCCCGCCATTTGATCCACTTTTTCCCCACTCATTCGTGCCTAGTGCCGAAATAAACTTTTCGTCTGCATTAAACGAAGCAGTTGTACCAGTTAAATCTATCGTCGCATCCGTATTAGTGATAAAGAAAAACGGCGTAACATTATATACGCTAGAAGAAGCTAGCACTGTCAAAGTACAATCCGTCGCGGTAAACGACCCAGTCCCCACTGAAGCATCGCCACTCATACTTTGATAAATCATTACACCCGCGTTATCTACCCCATTTCTATTTCCGTTACCATTTGCCGAAAACTCACATCCCTGCAAACTAATTGAATTTTTACCTTCCACCACCGCAATTTGCGCACCAGTAGCCACACCGGTAGAATTCGTCACCGAAATATTACCAGTAGAATAAATCAACGGAGATCCCGCCCCGGCAGTAGAAAGTGTCATATTGTCCGCCACCACCGTGCCAGTGCCTCTATCAGTAGCTAGCGCTGCACAGGATCCACCTTGCGTAGTAATCTTTGTATTATCCGCATTTATCGTACCACCATAAGTCGCATGCAGTCCGCGGGAATTATCTTTCGTGGTAGATATTTCTGCGCCCGACACCACCGCCGTTGCACCATTTGTCGCTACTACCGCATTTGCCCCAGACACTGTCGTATTGATTTTCGCACCATTTATCTCTACCGAGGAACCTTCCCCCACTACCGTAATCGCCGAATTTATCCCATAAAAACTGTAATTATCGCCTCGCCCAGCGAAATCGGCCGAGCCACTCTTATTTATTGTTACCTCACCATCAATCCTCAAACTTCCTCCATTTATCACTAAAAACACCACCTCATCATCCGTCGTTGACTCATAAGTACCCGATGAAATAGTTGCTTCCACACCATCCACCACATATGCACCCTTGTAAGTAACAGACTTCCCGCCAACTGTAGTGGTTACGCTACCGCTTGTAAGGTTAGTATTCTCGTCAATAATAGAATAATTCCCGGTACCGCTTTTATCATTACTATTATTTTGCTGCATCCCCATTGTCACCACCACAGAAATCACCACCACTAGTACTATCAATGCAGAACTCACTCCAGCAAACATCCCAGCATTTGACTTCTTCTCTGTCTCAGGTTTTAGTGCAACCTCATTTACCTTTCTATTTTCTTGATTTTTCAGTAAATTATTTTTCTCTTCCATATCACCATTATATATTAAAAAACTAAAAATAACCTTAAACTAAAACGAACCAATCTTTCACCGCAAAATCTTCCCCCGCCACATCTGCCACCGCCAAGATCGGATCCAGATTTTTAAATTCCGGTTTCATCTTCAAAAAAGACTCCGCCGCATAGTACATTTGTTTTTGTTTTTTGGTATTTATAGCCATTAGTCCACCGCCAAAATCCGCATTCTTGCGATATTTCACTTCTGTAAAGTAAATTTTATTTTCACATATAGACACAATATCTATTTCATAAAAATACGTCTTGTGATTCCGAGCGATAATCTCATGTCCTTGTTGCGCCAGATGTTTACAAACCGCTTCTTCTCCACGCTCCCCAATCTTGGACGTATTCTTCTTAGAAATTTCATCCCGCGTAAACCCCACCAAACTCTTGCACGGTTCAAAGCTCAATCTATGTTCCGGACACACGCCCAACCTTTCAATCTCTTTCCGATGAAATGCCGTACCATAACCCATATGTTTTTCAAATCCATATTCTGGATATTTTTCCGCCAATTTCATCATATATTTATCCCGCGCCACCTTTGCCACGATTGATGCCGCACTTACTTCTCGTATCAAATCATCCGCTTTTATCATCACCGAAACATATCCTTCAAGTGGCGTACCCTTCAAAAAATTCACTTTTCCATCAATTACTATCTGAGAAAATGGCGCGTGAAGCCCCTGCACAGCCTTCACAGCTCGCCTTGTCGCTAGTTTTAGCGCTTCCGATATTCCCACCTCATCTATTTCTATATTCGACACCCAACCTAATCCCACCGCCGCTTCCGTCAAAATCAATTCACTTAACTTTTCCCGTTTCTTCGCCGTCAACTTTTTAGAATCTGCTAACTCAACAAACCACTCTTTTCCTTCATCTGGCAAAATCACCGCCCCCACAACAAGCGGCCCCGCTAGGGGGCCGCGTCCAACTTCGTCTATTCCGAGAATTGCCATCTAAATTAGGCTTCAGTTTTTTCTTCTGTTTTCTCAGTTTCGGTGGCTTCCGCAGAAGCTTCTACAGCTTCTTCTGGAGTCTCCACTACTTCAATTTCTGGCTCTTCAACCGTAGTATCATTTACTGCTGCACGGTCAAAATCCTTACCTTTAAGCCGAGCAGATTTACCAGACCTATCACGTAGATAAGAAAGGTTATTACGACGTACCTTCGAGCGCTTCGTAATCTCAATCTTCTCCACCAAAGGCGAATGAATTAGATAAGATTTTTCTACACCCACACCAGAAGTCACCTTGCGTACTACAATTCGTGCAGTATGAGACTCTTTGCGGTCTACGCGAATCACTACGCCCTCAAAAGTCTGCAAGCGAAACTTATTACCTTCCTTAATTTTCTGAGTGACTTTCACGGTATCACCAGAGCGCACATCTACCACCGCTTTTTTCTTCTGCGCGTCACCAATTTGCTTTAAAATTGAAAAACTCATATTTTACCTTTTATATTAGACAATTACCTGTTATTTTACCATACTTGTTTTATTTTTTCAAGGGTTTTCGCCGTATATTCTAGCCTTTAAGCGCCAGACGTACTCTTTCTTCCACAGAAAGACCCGGATCCACCTTTTCCAGCGCCGCCGTAGCTTCCTTAAGCGGGAAACCAAGTGCAATCAACGCATCTAACGCTTCATCATTTACCGGTTGTGCTGTAGTAAATTTTGTTTCCGTCGCTCCATAATGACTCGGTATTCCTACTTTATCCCTTAAATCCACTATCACTCGCTCCGCACTCTTTTTCCCCACACCAGAAGCTTTAGAAATAAACGCCGCGTCAGCATTAGCGATTGCATTACGTACTTCTTCCGCCTCCGCTAATGACAATATCGCTATCGCCGCCTTAGGCCCAATCCCCTGCACAGATATTAGCAATTCAAAAATTTTTTTTGCTGCCAAGCTGGAAAATCCATATAAATCTTCCGCATTTTCTCGTACCGCATGATAAGTATAAAATTTTTTCTCTTCACCTAAATTCACCACCTCAAAATCCGGCGTCGGCACGACTATTTCATAGCCTACACCATTTACATCAATGGTCAAAAAATTACCAAATTTTTCCTCAATTTTACCTCTTAAGTGTGCTATCATACTCTGATTATAGCATATTTAAGAAGCACTCAAAATCAATCAGTTACCTCAATTCTATCACACTTATGCTTATTTGTCAAGTTTTATACTCTTCACACTATGAGCACCACGTGTATTGGAGAACTTATACTTATTATCCGGCCCCTGCCGATACAAAAAACCGCAAGTTATCGCTGCCGCCAAAGCGTCCGCCGCATCGTCTGGCTTTGGTTTCTTTTCTAGTCCCAAGTGTATACGCACCATTTCCTCCATCTGCGACTTATCCGCCGAACCATAGCCCGTCAAACTTTTCTTTATTTCGTTCGGAGAATAATCATATACCGTTAGCCCCCTTTGCTCCGCCACAAGCAGTACTATACCACGCGCTTCTGCCACCGCAATCCCTGTGGTAATATTTTTTGAAAAGAATAATTTTTCTACTGCCACAATTTCCGGCTTCGTCTCATCAAAAACTTCCGCCAAAGAATCGTATAGTTCCTTCAGTCGCTGAGGCAACGGCGCATCCACCGTAGTAGTTATCACACCAAAATCCAATGCTCTTGCATTTGCCCCAGTAGACGTTTCAATCAAGCCAAAGCCACACCTACCAAGCCCCGGGTCAATCCCTAAGATCCTCATTTTACATACCTTATCAAAATTTCACGCAAATCTTTCGCCGGAATTACAAAAGAATTTTTTATTGTTCGTGGCGCTATAGCATGTTTGAAGCCCAGTTTCTTCGCCTCTGCAATTCTCTGGTCCGCCCTGAAGGCCGACCGTATCTCACCACCCAGCCCCACTTCGCCAAACACCACGTATTCTTCACCTAATTTTCGCCCCGCCACCGCACTAGCTATTGCCATGCATACCGCAAGATCCGCTGCTGAATCATTCAATTTCATCCCACCCACTACATTAATGAATATATCTTTATCACTCAACTTTAATTTTGTCCGCCGCTCAAGTACTGCAATTAACAAATTTAACCGATTAATATCAAAGCCACTAGCCGTGCGTTTTGGATAACCATAGTTGGAAGTAGTTGCTAGCGCCTGAATTTCCACTAATATCGGCCGGTTCCCCTCCATTGTAGCGAGTATTACCGAACCATCCGTATTTGTCCGTTCCGCTAAAAGTGCCGCCGATGGATTTTGTACTTCTTTTAAACCATCCTGACTCATCTCAAAAATCGCCACCTCATTAGTGGAGCCGAAACGATTTTTTACTGCTCGCACCGTTTTAAATCCACCATACCTATCACCCTCAAAATTCAACACCACGTCTACCAGATGCTCCAACACTTTTGGCCCAGCCAACGTACCCTCTTTTGTTACATGGCCTACTATTATGACCGCTGTATCGGTCGCTTTTGCCGCGCGAATTATCAAATTTCCACAATTAGTTACCTGGCTCACTGTCCCCGGCGCCGACGATATTTCATCCATCGCCAGTGTCTGGATAGAATCCACTATCACCAAATCAAATTCGCCAGTTTCAATAGTTTTAGCGATATCATTGCCAGAAGTAGACGCAGCAAAGTTTAATTTGTCAGATTTTGCACCCAATCTCTCTGCTCTTAATTTTACTTGCCCAGCACTTTCCTCACCCGATATATATAGTACATTGTGCTTTTTTGCCACTTCCGCACATATTTGCATCAAAATCGTGGACTTGCCAATTCCAGGCTGCCCCGCGAGCAACGAAACCGAGCCCATCAATATCCCACCGCCTAACACTGTGTTTAAATCATTGAATTCAGTCAGTAGTCGTGCCTTTGCGTCAGATGGTACTACAGTATTCAATTTCACAAATTCAAGCTTCTTACCAGACGCTCTACCTTTTTCAATAGTAGATTTTTTGCCAAATTCTACTTCTGCAGTTTGTTCCACTAACGAATTCCAATTCCCACAATTTGTACACTGTCCCACCCACTTCGCATAACTTGCACCACATTGTTGGCACACAAACAAACTTCTATTCTTCATAGATTCATTATAGCATGCTACGCTCTAATATCTTGGCGCCAGCTCACGTATAGATGCCTCTGTCAACTCTCCAGAATTCGTCACATCCGCCTGTTTGCTCCCCCACAGGTAAAGCGAACTATCATAATTAATAATCTCCGCCGGGATAATCGAATTATATTGAGTTGCCGCACCATACGTACGATTCAACGTCAACGTATTAGATATAGTAGCACCATTTATCACTAGTCTATTAGATCTACTGCTACTATTTACATTCTCAACCGTACAAGTATTTATATCACCCTCCGCTATCAACACCGCATCAATTCGCTGCACCGAACAGTCAATATTTATATCCTTTTTGCTATAAATTATGACTTTAGGTATATCCTCTATAGCAGCATAACTACTACTATTGTCATAATGTATATCACTCATTAAATGAATACTTCTTTCAGAATCAATCACTATAGTACTTGTATATGTTCCACGATTACTTTCTCGCTTTACTGGAATTATTGTATTATAATACTGAAAGTTAACCGACAAACTACCATTACTTGCACTATCATAATAATATTCTGTCTCACTATCTTGAACATGGTGGTCGCGCCTCTCATCATTATTATCGTGAATAACATTCCATGAGAATACATCACTATTCAAATTATATTTCGTTTTATCGCCAGGCACAAAATCAGAAATCAAATCACGCTTGCTAGTATTATTATTCCCGCCGCCCATTTTTTTAAATCCAGCACTACCGCCACTACATGTTATATTTGCAAAAGTCAAAATACTTCTATCGCAAAAACTACCTTTACTCCCACCATTTGTAGCATTACCAGCTACGTAGTTATTACCTTGCGGCACACGACTAGGATTATAGCCCGGCCAAACCCCGTTTTCATAACTACTCCCATTATAAGCATACCCCATACCCGATCCACTAGACATTCCAGTCACCGTACCGTTGGCCACTAAAGATAATTCCGTCCAAGAGCCGAAAGTATGAATGCCACCATACACCAATTTATTAGCAACAAGAGTATCAACATTTTTAGCCGAATACACACTTCCGCCCCATACCTGGAAACTTGGTTTCTTGGCAATCTTATAGCATTTCTGATCTCTAGCCCAACCAGAAAAACTACTCGATTGCATATTCGTATCTGTTCCACTATATACCGGCCAAAATTCCAACGTCAAACAAATTTCAGTCCCAGCCGGAACATCCCTAATTGATATCCCATCCCTTTTTGAACTAGTCTTTCCATTCTTATCATAATTATTGTAATTTAAGTTCTCTCCATCAAGATGATCAACTTCAGAGTGCACTCCGTCGCTATAATCTATCAGTAACTTCCATTTTGCTCCAGGAACATTGGTAGCATACGTACCATTAGTCACAGAATTTTGCCTAGTTCCTACTATAAGATCATAATTAATAGTCTTTTCTTCACCAGCATAAAACTTATCGTCAACAATATTAAGCTTGGCCTCATTTTCAAAATTATACGGCACACGGACCTCGACGGGATCACTCTCTATTTTACTATTATCTATAGTCGCCACAAAGCCAGTGTTAAAAGAAAAATCTAAAGCAATCTGTTTCGGCGTCGTCTTGGTGGCAGGAATTTCTCCATTTTTGTTGCGCGAATTAGTAACAGACTTTGCTGTATTGCTATTTTCTCCAACATCACTCACTTTTACTCCATAATCACAAACTCCACTATACGTGCTGGAAGACCCAATCGTCCCCAAAAATATACCATTATATTCGGTTTGCCCACCGTCATTGCTAACTAGATTCTTGCAACTAGATCTATTCAGATCTATCGAAAAAGCATTATTCCAATTTGGCGACACATTAGCATTAAAAACGGTTCGAATATTTCTGCCACCATTAGAATAACTGCTTGAGCCTATTTTGGTAGTTGCCGGCATCAATCCTATCATATATTGATATTTTGGAGTGAAAGTACCTTTAAATTCAACTATATCTCTAGGTTTTGCATAAACATAGTTACGATTATGCCGACTCTGCCAATCCCTATAATCGCTGCCACTAGTCATATCTCTAATATCTATATTAATATTTGCTGTTTCGGTCGCTACCGCTGCCGCACAAGCTTCTACGGTCACTATTTTTTCATCAGCCGGAATAGCATCAAAATTCATCTCGTAACAAACTAAATCACCCTGCTGCATATCCACAGTAAAACTTCCAACATTACTGCCAGAACCACTCGGAGCTATACTTTTCCCTACATATCCACTCACTTGATTACCATCTCTATATATATCATAAGTGGTACTGCCAGAACCTTGTGTAGTTTTTAAGTCCATCGAAAATGTAGCACTACATCCGGTACTCGGACAATCTATCTTCAACAAAGCCGCATTTCCACCATTACTTTCCCTATCGTTTTCCACAAATCCAGTACTAGCACTACCTTCTCCACTAGTAACAGTAGCCTTACCTTTAAACTTGTTCTTTACTGCAGTAGTAGCCAAAGTAAGATTATTACAATTAGCGCCAGATCCTCCAATGGTATAGCTAGAATTCGGATGCGTCCCCCACGAATAACCAGTTTTTAAGCCATAAGTTACCACCCAGTGATCATCCTTGTATGTATTATATGTCTTTGTGCCACCAGCACCTGAAGTAAGATTGTGATCCGCAATGCCAGCATAAGGCGACACATTTCTAACAGCTCTCAACGTGGTTCCTGCCCCCTGATCCATGGTCAAAGTACATTGTTTAGCATAATAAGCATAGACAGTCCTATCTCCGTTTAGATTACGAACATGTATCATACTCTTAACATTCTTTTTACCACTATCATAAACAATAACATTACCACTACTATCAATAGCATTTGTGCTCACTTTACTATCTACTGGATTACCGTTAGAGTCTTCATATGTAGTTCTAGTAATTATACTCGTAAGACCGCTTTTATGATTATCGTGTCCAGTTTTCGTCTTCCAACCAATAAACTTGTACCCCTTACTACCAAGCCCTTTACGCTTAACGCTAGTACTATCGCTAGTAGTAGACTTACTTTTATCGCCATCCGTGATCGCGGAACCATTATATATATTTACCCCCTTGACTTCTAAAGTTTTTTCGTCGCTACCATTAAAACAAAACCATCCTACTTTATCCGGTATACTCGTAACTGTACTTTTATTGATTGACTTCCTATACTCATTATACAAATAAAGCGCAGCAGGCCTAGTTATCTTAGTATTGTTAGCATAATTACTATTTGTCTTCACCCATTCCAAACTTTTCGCATTATATGTATTATGCGCTGCACTCCTAATTAATTCCCCCGTATTTCGGTTTGCTGGGCCAATTTGAAAATTAAAATTACTATAGCCATAATGACTACGGTACATACCATCCCAACCAAAAGAAACAAACCATCCCGCGTCCCTGCAAGCCGTCATAGCTTCATCTTTATAGCCATCCTCAAGAAT